>JBOGKX010000078.1:0-2028 GCA_050746125.1 Terriglobales bacterium
GGTCTCAGTCTCTTGGCGATCTCGTTTGTTGTCTGGTACGTCCGCTGGAAATTGCGCGCCGGTCGGGATCCGGTCACACGATAGAACGAGGACAGTGCATGACGCCGCGATCGCAAAGACTCGGCTGCGCCACGCCTCGACCAAAGTCCGCAACATTCCTCCTGCACCGCTCCTCCTGATTTCCCAACCCCCAAATCACCGCGTCTCAGCAGCTTGTTCTGAAGCATGCGAGGAACAATCCTGCAACCGAGGATTGCATTTGGCAAGGTGATCTACTTATTATTGCTAACCTGAAAACGGCAATTCATTCGAACGGAAAAAAGGGGAGGCAGACGCAATGCTGAGCGACAGAGCCAGGGAGTACATCCTCATCTTTCATCACATTTTTTGCATTGGACTGCGGTGGGAACGGCCGGGCGGGGTTATGCTTGTGAGTTTGCAAAAGGAGCGTGGCATGGAAGCCGCGGCGCGCAAGTCAAGGAGGCGGTCGGATCGCAAGGCCGGATCGAAGTCCCAAAGCCGCCGTCGCCTGGCGGCGCGGCGGAGGAGGGTGCGGCTGGCATTCGGCCGCACGCACTTTGGGGCGGCGAATCTGGCAGACAAGCGGCGGACCGATCGGCTGGTCAAGGTCGCGGACC
This sequence comes from Terriglobales bacterium, assembly GCA_050746125.1. Taxonomy (GTDB): domain Bacteria; phylum Acidobacteriota; class Terriglobia; order Terriglobales; family SCQP01; genus JAJPKR01. Next base: position 639 of record JBOGKX010000078.1, read on the forward strand.
AAATCATGGCGCATCCCGCGGGCACGCTGCCCCAAAAGCTGAAAAACCCCAGCGACCTGGAGGCGTTGTATCGCCTGGCCAACACCCCGACGGTCACGCACGCCGCGGTGACGGCGTCCCACCACGCCTTGACGCGGCAGGCGATGGCCGACCACGGTGGGACGCTGCTGCTGGTGCACGACACGACCGAACTGGACTACTCGGGGCTGCGGGCGACCCAGGGGCTGGGCCCGATCGGCAACGGCACCTGCCGCGGTTATCTGTGCCACAACAGTCTGGCGGTCGAGCCGGCCACGCGGCGGGTGCTGGGGCTGGCCAATCAGATCCTGCACACCCGCCGCAAGGTGCCCAGGCACGAGACGCCGGCCCGGCGCCGCGACCATCCCGATCGCGAGAGCCGGCTGTGGAAGTGCGGGTGCGGGGCCTGCGTGCTGCCGCCGCCGGGCGTGGCGGCTCCGATGACCGCCACACGGGTGATCGACGTGTGCGACGCCGGGGCCGACGCCTTCGAGTTGTTCGACTACGAGCGGGCCAACGGCCGGTGGTTCTTGATCCGCGCCGGCAAGGACCGGTGGACAGGGCTTCGCCCTCCGCGGCTGCTGGGCGGGGAAGAGGCCCGGGCAGCCGAGTCGGTCAAGCTCAAGCTCTACGCGTACACCCGCCGCCTGGAAGACCTGGGCGGGCGGTACGTATCGGTGTCGGCCGGCACCAACAAACGCAACGGCAAGAACCTGAAGCTCAAGCAGACCGCCCGGCTGGCCAAGGTGCGCATCGCGGCCGGGCCGGTGGCGCTGCCGGTGCCGGTCAAACCGCGCGGCGAGCACGCAGACGCCCCGCTGAACTGCTGGGTGGTGCACGTGCGGGAGGTGGACCCGCCCCCAGGCCAAAATCCGCTGGAGTGGGTGCTCTTGACCAACGTGCCGGCCGACACGCTGGAGCAGGCCGCCGAGCGGGTCGACTGGTACGCCTGCCGGGCGACCGTGGAGGAGTATCACAAGGCGATGAAGAGCGGCTGCGGGATCGAGCAGTTGCAGTTCATGACCCGGGCGGCGTTGGAGCCGATGATCGGGCTGCTGAGCATCGCGGCCGTCGCGCTGCTGCAACTGCGCCAGGCGGCCCGCCGGCCCGACGCGAAGGACACGCCGGCGACCACGTTCGTGCCGCGGGATTCGGTGCGCGTGCTCAGCGCCTGGCGGCTGGGCCGCCCGAAGATGGACATGAGCGTCTACGACTTCTACCTGGCCCTGGCACGCCTGGGCGGCCACCAAAATCGCAAGTCCGACGGACCGCCCGGCTGGCTGACGCTGTGGCGCGGGTTCAACGACCTTCAACTGATGCTGATGGGCGTCTATGCCATGCGGCTGGAAAAATGTGACGAAAGATGAGGCGT
>JBOGKX010000079.1:0-1434 GCA_050746125.1 Terriglobales bacterium
AATTCGGCCCTACAGCGGCGGGGCATGGGAAAGTGGAGCCAAAACGCGGCTCCACTTTCCCACACCCCCGACGACGACGGCGGCGTATTGTAAAAATCTGCTTGACTCAGCAGGGGGTCGTTATAGATGGGGTGGGAGCAGCGGGAGGGCGTCCTGAGAAGGGCGGCCGCGCCGCATGGCCGCGACGTCAACTGCGATAATGGCGCTCGACGCGCGCCGAAATCCCGCACAGGATTTCGTAGGGCAGCGTGGCCGCCCAGCGCGCCAATTCGTCCGCGCCCAGCCCCGGGCCCAGCAGCAGCACCTCGTCACCCAGCGCCGGCGCCGGCTCGATGCCGGTTACGTCCACGGTCGTCAGGTCCATGCTGACCGCCCCCACCAGCGGCGCCTCGATCCCGCGAACGAGCACGTGGCCGCCCGGCGAGAAGCTACGCCGATACCCATCCGCATATCCCACCGCCAGCGTGGCCACGCGCATCGGCCGCGCGGCATGAAAACGCGTTGCCTCGGCGCCGTAGCCCACGCCGTGGCCGGCCGGCAGTTGCTTCACCGATACCACGCGCGCCTTCCACGTCAACGCCGGCTGCAGCGCCTCGGCATGATCGGGCTGCGCGCTGTAGCCGTAGAGCGCCAGCCCACTGCGCACCAGCATTCCGGCCTCCGCCTCCGTGCGCGCAAACCGGAGCCCGCCCTCGGAGTTGTAAAGGTGCCAGGGCCGCACCAGTTTCGCCGCCATCTGCCGCAGCCGGGCGAGTTGTTCCAGGCTGGCGCTGGCGTCGGACGCTTCGGCCCCCGCCAGATGGGAACACACCGCCTCCAGGGTCAGTCCGGGTGCCGCCTCCAGCGCCTGCAGCACCTCCGGCATTTGGGCCGCGGTCGCGCCCAGCCGCCCCATGCCGGTGTCGAGCTTCAAATGCACCGCGCACCGCGCCCCCGGCGCCGACTGCAGCGCCTGCGCCAGCCAGCGCACCTGCTCGACGTCCCATAGGGTCGGCGTCAGCCGGTGCTCGATGAGGGTCGCTCCCTCCTCCCGCTCAAAGCCCGCCAGCACCAGCACCCGCGCCCGCAGCCCCGCCTCGCGCAGCTTCACCCCTTCCGCCGCCGACGTCACCGCCAGCCACTCCGCGCCGGCCTCGGCCAGCGCCTGGGCGCAGCGCGGCGCGCCATGCCCGTAGGCATCAGCTTTGACCACGGCGCACAGCCCGGCCGCCGGCGTCACCTGCCGCCGCACATAGGCCCAGTTGTGCCGCAGCGCGGCGAGCGAGACCTCGACCCAGGTCCGTGCCGCCACGCCGATGGCCGGCGCCGGGATTGCCGATTGGGAAACTGCCGCAGACAAGCTGCTTTTAAGTTACCACCGGCGCCGTTTCCATACGAGGCCCCTTGGAGGCGCCCCGTCGCGGGAGTCGCGCCGTTTGCACTGCGGGCAAAGTC
>JBOGKX010000080.1:0-18922 GCA_050746125.1 Terriglobales bacterium
GTGGTGAACCTGGCCGGGGCCTCGATCGGCGCGGGGCGCTGGCGGGCGGCGCGGCGGCGGCTGCTGACGGAGAGCCGCGTGGCGACGACCGAGCGGCTGGCGCGGGCGCTGCGCGAGATGCCTCGGCCGCCGCGCGTGCTAGTTTCCGCCTCCGCCGTCGGCTACTACGGCGACCGCGGCGACGAAGCGCTGACCGAGAGCAGCGCCGCCGGCGGGGGCTTTCTCGCCACGCTGGTCGCGGCCTGGGAAGCAGCCGCGCTGGCCGCCGTGCAGCGCGCCGCGCCGCGCGCCAATGGATCCGCCATGCGCGTGGTGTTGCCGCGTTTCGGCGTGGTTTTGTCCGCGCAGGGCGGCGCCCTGGCGCGCCTGCTGCCGCTCTTTCGCCTCGGCCTGGGCGGGAGGCTGGGCACGGGGCGGCAATGGATGCCCTGGATCGCGCTCGACGACGCCGTCGGCGTGATCCGCGCCGCGCTGCCCGACCAACCCGATGCCGAGCGCTATCGCGGTCCCATTAACGTGGTGGCGCCGCAAACGGTCACGAATGCCGAGTTCACGCGCGCTCTGGCGGCGGTGCTGCGCCGTCCGGCGGTACTGCCCGCGCCCGCGCCGCTGCTGCGCTTGGCGCTCGGCCGGTTGGGCGACGAATTGCTGCTCGCCAGCCAGTGCGTGGTGCCGGCGAGGCTGCTTGCTCTCGGCTTTCCATACCGACATCGTCAACTGACAGAGGCCCTGAAGTACGCTATACACGACGAGGCGGACGCAACTATAGCTTGAGGACGCACTCTGGAGCGCGATGCACACGCGCGCCAAGCAACGCGGAGTCAAGTCACGCTTTCCGAGCTGCCGCGGCGCTGCCCCGAATAGATAAGAAATGCGCCAGAGATACCTAGCGGGGCAGCAGGCAAACGGCGCCGCGGGAAGCCAAGGCCCGATCGAATGTGACTAGCCTACCCCCCGCTGCCTTCGCGACGGCGAGGAGCCACGCATCCGCCCAAATCTTCGGCGAGGCTCCCCGGCCGACGGCTTCGGTGCGAAAGCACTCGTCCACATCCGGCGGCTCGGCGGCAAAGGCGACGCGGTCGTCCTGGAACCAACGGTCATAGACCCGCCAGGCCTGGGTGATGGTTAATGGGCTACCGTCCATGGCCGCGGCCGTGGTGGTCAGACGAAGGAATCCCAGTTGGGTGAACCGACAAAAAGCGATCGTGCCGCTTTCTCGATCCCACCATTTCCGGGCCTCGCTGGCATGAACGTGCTCGGAGGTCGCGAGGGCCAACCAAACGTTCAGGTCAGGGAAGCTTAATGAGTCCATAGATCGTCTCGTTACTGAGCGCGATCCGCCGGCCGGCAGGGCGAATCAGCGGTGGATCGAGGCTAAGCCGTCCGCGGGGGCGGGCGGTAGGCGCCTCCGCAACCGCCCGCTCGATTCCAGCCAGGATTAGCTTGCGCGCGGAGCAGCCCCGGCGCGCCGCAGCCTCATGAATGCGACGGTGGAGTGCACGAGGCAGGTCAATGGAGGTGCGAACGGTGTCGAGCGCCATGGCCGCATGATCGCCGAGCGACTTATTTAAGTCAAGTCCTACCTTGCGCCCTGGTGGAGGCGGACGCAACTGTAGCTTGAGGACGCACTCTGGAGCGCGATGCACACGCGCGCCAAGCAACGAAGAGCTCATGCACGCGCCAGCCAAACAACGCGGGGTCACCCTTTCGTCGAACGCTATCTGAACGGCGGCGAAGCGCGGGGCCGTTAGTGCAGCATCTGCGCGGCGGAGCGGGCGGCGAACTCGAGCACGCGGTTGGGGAAGACGCCGAGCCAGATCACCACCGCCACGCAGGCGACCATCACTAGGCTGAAGGCGCCGGTCATGGGGGGCGCGGCCATCTCTTCCTCCGGCTTGTGCATGTACAGGAAGACGACGACCCGCAGGTAGTAGTAGGCGGCCAGGGCGCTATTCAGCACGGCGATCACGGTCAGCCCGACGAGGTGCGCGTCGAGAGCGGCGCGAAAGACGTAGAGCTTGCCGAAGAAGCCGCCGGTGAGCGGCACGCCGATCAGGGAAAACAGGAATAGCGAAAGGCAAAACGCCGGCACCGGAAAGCGGAAGCCGAGCCCGGCGTAGTCCTTGATTTCGACGTAGCGCTCCTCGCGATGGGCGAAGTGGCTGATCACGGCGAAGGCGCCGATGTTCATGGCCACGTAGGCGGCCAGGTAGAACATCACCGCGGAGACGCCCTCCGGCCCCAGCGCGGCGAAGGCCACCAGCACGTAGCCGGCATGGGCGATCGAGGAATACGCCAGCATGCGCTTGATGTTCGATTGCAGCAGGGCGGCGATGTTGCCGATGCACATCGAGAGGATGGCGGCGACATAGACCATCCAGAACCAGGTATGGCCGCTCGAGTGCAGCGCGACGTAAAAGATGCGCAGGAAGATGGCGAAGGCGGCGGCCTTGGGGCCAGCGGACAAAAAGCCGGTCACCGGCGCGGGCGCGCCCTCGTAAACGTCCGGCGTCCAAATTTGGAACGGCGCCGCCGAGACCTTGAAGCCCAGCCCGATGAACATCAGCGCCGCGCCCAACAGGAGAATGCGGCCGGGCTCCGGGCCGCCCACGATCGGAGTCAACGACGCGCGGGCCACTTCGTAAAGCTCGGTGGTGCCGGTGGCGCCATAGACCATGGCGATGCCGTAGAGGAAAAACGCCGTGGCGAAGGAGCCGAGCAGCAGGTACTTGAGCGCGCTCTCCGTCGAGCGCGCGTTATGGCGGCGATAGCCGGCCAGGACGTAGGTCGAGATGGAGCTGATCTCCAGGCTGATGAAGATCATGATCAGTTCGACCGAGCCGACCATGAAGGTCATGCCGACGGTGGCGAAAAGCAACAAGGCGTAAAATTCGCCCCGATTCAAGTGCTGCACCGGCAGGTAGTCCATCGAGAGCAGCACCACCACCACGGTGGCGGCGATGATCACGAAATCGAAGAAGATCGTGAAGCCATCCACCCGGAACATGTGGTTGAAGGCGTCGCCGGGAAACGCCGCCTGCACGAAGACGGCGGCGAATGCGGCCAGCGAGCCCAGCAGCGCCACGTACGAAGTCAGCTTGCCGCGGCTGCCCGCCCGCGCGCCGCCCTCGAGCAGCATGATGAAGACGCCGAAGACCACCAGCACGATCTCCGGCAGGATGCGCCAGTAGAAAACCGCCGGAACCAAGCTCATCGTCCGCCTCCCGCGGCGTTGGCCGCGCCGCCGGGCGAAACCGCAGCATCGCGGCCCAGCAGGTGCGCCAGCCGCTCGGCCGCCGGGCGCGCCTGGGCGGCATAGGGGGCCAGGTTTTCACGGGTTGAGGTGGACATCTTATTCAGGAAGAACGGCGAACCGAGGCCCATCACCAGCACCATGACGCCCAGCACCGCCAGCACGAAGCCCTCGCGGAAGTCGAGATCGGCGAGCGCCTGATTGGCGGTGTGCCGAATCTCGCCCCACAGCGTGTCGCGCGTCCATTTGAGCAGGTACATGGCGGAGACGATCACGCCGATGGCGGCGACGATGCCGTAGCTGTGGCGGGCCAGGAAGGCGCCCAGCATCAGCAGGAATTCGCCGACGAAGCCGTTGAGCGGCGGCAGGCCCACCGACGACATGACCATCAGCACGAAAAAGCCCGCGTAGACCGGCATGGTGGTGGCGATGCCGCCGTATTCGGACAAGTCGAACGTGTGCCGGCGCTCGTAGAGCAGGCCGACCAGGATGAAGAGGCCCGCGGTCGAGATGCCGTGGTTGAGCATCTGGTAGATTGCGCCTTGCGTGCCGATCGCCGTGAACGTGAAGACGCCGACGATGATCAGGCCCATGTGGCTTACCGAGCTGTAGGCGACCAGCTTCTTCATGTTCTTTTGCGAGAAAGCCACCAGCGCGCCGTAGATCAGGCCGATCAGGCCCAGCGCCACGATCCAGGGCGCGGCCTGCACCGCGGCGCGCGGGAACAGCGTCAGGTTGAAGCGCAACATTCCGTACGGGCCCATCTTGAGCAGCACGCCAGCCAGCAGCACCGAGCCGGCGGTGGGCGCTTCCACGTGCGCGTCGGGCAGCCAGGTGTGGAACGGGAACAGCGGCACCTTGATGGCGAAGGCGATGAAGAAGCCGAGGAACAGCCACATCTCCGTGGCCGGGCTCAGATGGAACAGGCCGGAGCGCAGCCCGTCGTGAATGGCCGGAAAGCTGAACGTGCCGGTCAAGTTGTAGAGCCAGATGATACAGGCCAGCATCAGCATCGAGCCGGCCATGGTATAGAGGAAGAACTTGACCGCGGCATAGACGCGGTTTTCATGGCCCCAAATGCCGATCAGCAGCGCCATCGGCACCAGCATCACTTCCCAGAACACGTAGAAGAGGAATAGATCGAGGGCGACGAAAACGCCCAGCATGCCGGTCTCGAGGATCAGTAAGACGAAGTAAAAAGCCTTGACGTTTTGCTGGATGCCTTTCCACGAGACCAGCACTCCCAAGAAGGTCAGCAGCGTGGTGAGCGGCAGCAGCCACAGGCTGATGCCGTCGATGCCCAGGAAGTAATGGATGTGGAAGGCGGGAATCCAGGCGGTGTTCTGCACGAACTGGTAGCCGCCGCGCGCGGAAGCGAAATGGAACGGCAGATGCAGAGAGAGCAGGAAATCGGCCAGCGTGAAGGCGAACGCCGCCCAGCGGACGGCGCGATGGCCGCGCGCCAGGAGGATCGCCCCCGCGCCGATCAGCGGCAGGAAGACGACCCAAGACAGAATCGTGTGGTTCAGGTAATCCATCGCCAGTCTCTACCGCACTCTCACCACTAGGACATAGAGCACGACCACCACCGCGCCCAGGCCCACCCAGCTGGCATAACTGCGGATGTTGCCCGACTCTTGCCGCCGCAAGCCGCCGCCAGTGGAGCGGGCCAGGGCGGCGACGCCGTTGACGGTGCCGTCGATCAAACCGTTATCGACGATCCTCCACAGCACGACGCGCGAGAACGCCGCCAGCGGGCGCGTGAAGATGCGACCGTAAACTTCGTCGATCCAGTACTTGTTGAAGACCAGCCGATAGAGGCCGGCCAGAGATTGCTTCATGTTTTCCGCCGCCTGGCGGTTTCTCACGTAGAGATACCAGGCGAAGATCAAGCCCAGCACTGCCACGCTGATCGAGATCAGCGAAACCGTGGCCTCGCCCGCCACCGGGTGCGGCGTTGCGACGACGCCGGTATTGAAAACCGGCGCCAGGAAATTCTCGAAGCGGTCGCCCAGTCCAATGAAACCGCCCAGCGCCGCGAGCACGCCCAAAATCATCAGCGGCACGGTCATGCTGGCCGGGGATTCGTGGGGATGAGCGTGAGCGTGCGCCGCCGGCTGAGGCGCATGTTGCTCGCCGCCGCCGTGCGCGCTCCGCGGGCCGGCCAAAAACGTGACGAATAGCGCCCGGAACATATAGAACGACGTCATCAGCGCCGCGATCGTGCCCACCGCCCACCAGAATTGGTTGGGGTGGCGGCCCGAGAGGACTTCGTAGAGGATGCGGTCTTTGCTGAAGAATCCCGAAAAGCCGGGAATGCCGGAGATGGCGCAAGTGGCGATCAGAAACGTCCAAAACGTGATCGGCGCATAGCGGCGCAGCCCCTCAGGCGCCAGCGCCTGGATGCGGAACATGTCTTGCTCGCCCGACATGGCGTGAATCACGCTGCCCGCGCCCAGGAACAACAGGCCCTTGAAGAAGGCGTGGGTCATCAGGTGGAACACGCCGGCGCCGTAGGCCATGGCGCCGCAGGCCATGAACATGTAGCCGAGCTGGCTGACCGTCGAATAGGCCAGCACTTTCTTGATGTCGCGCTGCAGAATGCCGATCGAGGCGGCGAAGATCGCCGTCAGCGCTCCAATAGCCAGCACCACCGAGAGGGCGTACGGCGCGCGGTCGTAGATGGCCGCCGAGCGGCAGACCATGTAAACGCCGGCGGTGACCATGGTCGCCGCGTGGATCAGCGCCGAGACGGGCGTCGGGCCCTCCATGGCGTCCGGCAGCCAGACGTAAAGAGGGATTTGCGCCGACTTGCCGGTGGCGCCGACGAAAAGCAGCAGGGCAATGATCGTCAGCAGCCCGCCCCAGGCGTGCTCGACCGGCATCTGCCGCACCTGGGCGAAGACCGTGGTGAAGGCGAAGCTGTGGAAGTGATCGAAGATGAAGAACAAGCCGATCAGGAATCCGAAATCGCCGATACGGTTGGTGATGAAGGCCTTCATGCCGGCCGCGGAGGCCGAATCCTTGCGAAAGAAGAAGCCGATCAGCAGGTAGCTGGCGAAACCCACGCCCTCCCAGCCGATGAACATCAGCAAGTAGTTGCCGGCCAGCACCAGCACCAGCATGAAGAACATGAACATGTTGAGGAAGGCGAAGAAGCGATAAAAGCCTCCCTCATGCGCCATGTAGCCGAGCGAATAAATATGGATCAGCAGGCCGACGCCGGTGACGATGAGCAGCATCACCAGCGACAGCTGGTCGAGCTGGAAGCCGTAAGAGATGCTGAGCGCTCCAGCGGCGATCCAGGGCGCATGCCGCTCCAGGTAGGGCACCGTGATGCGGCTCCACTGCGAGGCCACCCAGAGGGCGTCGGCGAAGGCGGCGGCCGGGAAGAGCACGCCCACCCAGCCGGCGACCTTTTGGCTCCAAGTGCGGCCCAGCAACAAGTTGAGGGCAAAGCCCAGGAAGCACAGGATCGGAATCAGCCAAAGATTGAGATTGGGTTGCATGGGGCCGGGGTCCGGAGCTCTAGAGCTTCATCAGATCCATCTTGTCCACGTTGAGCGTCTGGCGATTGCGCACCACGGCGATGATCACCGCCAAGCCGACCGCGGCCTCGGCGGCCGCCACCACCATCACGAAAAACACGTAGAGATTGCCGTTGATCGACCTCAGCGCCTGGCTGAAGGCCACGAAGGCCAGGTTGACGCCGTTGAGCATCAGCTCGATCGAAATGAAGATGCTGATGATGTCGCGCTTGAAAAAGAATGCGGCCACGCCGATGCAAAACAAGATGGCGCTCAGAATCAGATAGTAGGAAAGCGGGATCATCGCCCCTCCCGATGCGCCGCGGCGCGGGCCGGCTCGGGGGCCGGCTCGACCACCACGCCGCCCATCGCGGAGGCGGGCGTGGCCAGCGCGTCGGCCATGGCGCGGCTGGGGACGCCGGTCTGCGCCGCCGGCCGCTCCGCGCCGGCGGGCGGTTCCTCGCGGCGCGCCGCCAAGAGCACGGCGCCGGTCACGCCCACCAGGAACAGCACGGAGGTGACCTCGAAGGGCAGCAGATACTGGTGAAACAGCGCTTGTCCGACCGCGCTGACCTGCACCAGATAGGCGCCGATGCGCAGCGGCGTGCCGCCGAAGGTCGCCGCGAAGACGCCGGCCAGTTCGAGCAGCAGCAGCGCCATGACCGGATAGCCGACCAACTGCGCCATCCGGCTGCGCCGCGTCTGTTCCGGCACGTCGGCATTGAGCAGCATGATCACGAACACGAACAGCACCATGATGGCGCCGGCGTAAACGATCACCTGGATGAAGGCGATGAACTCCGCCCCTAGCAGCAGGAACAGCACCGCCAGCGCGCCCATCACCGCCACCAGCGAGAGGGCGGCGTAAATCGTCGCCCGCTGCACCAGCAGGTTGATGGCTCCCGCTACCGCGATGCCGCCGAAGATGAAGAACAAAGCAGGATGCATTGCGACACCGACCTTACTTCATCGCGCTCAGCACGATGCCCGTCACCAGGATGTTCGCCAGCGCCAGCGGCACCAGGAACTTCCACCCGAAGGCCATCAGCTGGTCGTAGCGGAAACGGGGCAGCGTGCCCCGCACCCAGATATAGACGAACAGGAAAAACGCCACCTTGACGCAAAACCAGAATACCGGCAGCCACAGCTGCAGCAGCGGCGGGCCGAACGTCGGACCATGCCAGCCGCCCAGGAACACCAGCGTCGCCACGCAGCTTACGGTCACCATGTTCACGTACTCGGCCAAGAAAAACATGGCGAACTTCATCGAGCTGTACTCGGTGTGGTAGCCGGCGCCCAGCTCGCCTTCCGCCTCCGGCAGATCGAAGGGGATGCGGTTGGTTTCGGCGAAGGCGGCGGTGAGGTAAATGCAAAAAGCCACGAACTCGGGAACGATGTACCAGATGTCGCGCTGCGCGTTCACGATCTGCCGCAAGTCGAGCGAGCCGGCGATCATGATCGGCCCCACCAGGGCCAAGCCTAGCGCCAACTCGTAGCTGACCATTTGCGAGCCGCCGCGCAGCGAGCCCAGGAACGAATACTTGCTGTTCGAAGACCACCCCGCGAGCACCACGCCATAAACGCCCAGCGAGGTCACGCCCAGGATGAACAGCAGGCCGATATTGATGTCGGCGATCTGAAATTGCGTCGCATAGCCGAATAGGTGAAAGGTGCCGCCGATCGGAACCACCGAGATCGCCACCAGCGCCAGCACCACCGAGAGCATGGGCGCCAGCGCGTAGAGCAGCTTATTGGCCGCCGAGGGCGTGACCTCTTCCTTGAGGATGAATTTGATGGCATCGGCCGCCGGCTGCAGAAAGCCGGCCGGTCCCACCCGGTTCGGGCCCACGCGCGACTGAATGTGAGCGACGATCTTCCGCTCCGCCAGCTGGATGTAGGCCACCAGCGTCAGCAGCACGAAGAGCGCGATCAGGCATTTGACCAAGCTGATGAGGATGAAGATTCCGGTGGGCATGGGCATTGCGGCTACCGGGCCTGGTCGGGCAGGGCCAGGCGCTTTTCCATCACCTCGTTGATGGCCTTGCTGTAGCGGCCGAGGGTGCCGGCGGAAAACAGCGAATCGCGGTTGGGGCGGATCAAATGCGGCGCGGCGCGGTGCGGCACGGCGCCGTTGAGCGGCGCCGCCAGGGCGCCGCGGCCCGCCATCAGCTGCACGACGCTGACGTTGTAGCCTTGCACGTGGGCGCGGATTTCCGCGAACACGCGATCGGGATCGGGGCGTCCGAAGTCGGCGCCCATCAGGCGCGCCAAGGCGTGAATGATCTCGAGATCCGACTTGCCCCCCGCCCAGCCGCCGGCCCGCCGCGTGCTTTGCACTTCGCCGCAGGTGTTGGTGAGGGTGCCGGTTTTTTCGTAGCTGGCCAGCGCCGGCAGCACGATATCGGCTTCGCGCGCCGTCTCCGTCAGAAACAGGTCTTGCGCGACCACGAAGCTACGCCGCAGGTTGGCGGGATTGACCGGATCGAGGCGGAAGGGATTGGCTCCCACCACATAAAGCGCCGCCAACTCGCCCCGGTCGAGCGCTTCCGCCATCTCCCGCTGGTTCCAGCCCGGCTCGGCGGGCAGGGCGCCGCCCCACAGCGTTTCGAAACGGCCGCGCGCGGCGGCGTCGGCGACGGCGCGATAGCCGGGCAGCAGGTCCGGGTAAAGCCCCATGTCCGCCGCGCCGTGCGAATTGGAATTGTCGGCCAGCGCGATATAGCGGGTTTGCCCGGGCAGGCGATCCCCCAACTGCGCCAGCGCGCGCAAATCCTCGCCGCGCAGCTCGGGACCGAAGACGATCACCACGTCCGATTCCTTTTCGAGCTCCGCCTTGAAGTCCGCCAGCGTGCCGGCGATGGGCTGAGGGTCGGGCGTCGGCAGCTGCGGCCAGCGCTTTTCCGCGGCCGGAGGCACGCCGCTCAGCGCGGCGGGCACGATGCCGCCGCCGCCGGCCAAGTAGCGCACGGCGGCGGCTTCCCCCGCCTCGCCCACCACGGCCATGCGATGCGCTTGCCGCCGCAGCTTGATGGCGCGCTGGTTGAGTACGTACAGCCGCGTGCCGCTCAGCCGGTAGCCCCAGCGCAGGTTCCAGGCAATCAGAGGATGCTCGTAGGTTGGGTCGCCGCCGACCAGCAGTACCGCCGAGGCCGTCTTGAGCGCCGCCGAATCGGCGAGCGGCGGAGCCTGGCCGGCCTGGGCGCGGCCCGCCAGAGCGTCATAGAGGGCGGGGAAGTCGGCGCTGCGGTGATGATCGATGTTGTTGGTGCGCAGCACCTGGCGCGCCAGCCGTTGCAGCTGATAACTCTCTTCGTTCAGGGCGCGCGTCGAACCGATCACGCCGAAGCGGCCGCCCTGCCGCTGAATCTCCCGCCAGCGCTGGGCGACTGTTTCCAGGGCGTAGGCCCAGCTCACCGGCTTGAGCTCGCCGTCGATGCGCGCCAGCGGCGTCTTCAAACGCTCGCCGTGCTGGGTGAAATCGAAGCCGTAGCGCCCCTTGATGCAAAGGAATTCGCCGTTGACGCCGCTGGCGTCGCGATTGTCGCCGCGGATGATGCGATCGTTGCGCAAGCCGAGCGTGGTGCGGCAGCCGTCGCCGCAGAACGTGCAGATGGCGCCCACATGCTTCATCTCCCAGGGCCGCGTCTTATAGCGGTACGCGCCGCTGGTCAGGGCCCCGACCGGACAGATGTCGATGCACATGCCGCACTCTTCGCACTCCAGGTGATCCTGCTGGTTGGGCAGGATGGTGGAGAGGATGGCGCGATTGCCGACTCCCAGCGCAAAGACGTCCATGCCCTCGCCGCACACGCGCACGCAGCGGTAGCAGAGGATGCAGCGCGGGCGGTCGTAAAACACCACCGGCGACCATTGCTGCTCGTCGCGATGCCGCTTGGGCTCGTCGAAGCGGCCGGCTTGGGTGCCGTAGGTGAAGGTCATGTCCTGCAATTCGCACTCGCCGCCCTTGTCGCAGACCGGGCAATCCAGCGGGTGGTTGGTGAGCAGGAACTCGTTGGCGGTCTTGCGCGCCTTATGCACCGCCGGCGTGCTGGTACGAACCACCATGCCCTCGGCCACCTGCACGGTGCAGGCGGTTTGCAGCTTGGGCATCTTCTCGATTTCCACCAGGCACATGCGGCAGGCGGCCTGGAGCGAGAGGTTGGGGTAATAGCAGAACGACGGCACCTCGATGTTGGCGCCGCGGCAGGCTTCGATCAGCAGCGTGCCGGGGTGGGCCGTGATCGCGCGGTCATCGACGGTGAGATGGACCAAGTTGGTTTCAGGCATGCGCTAGCTCCCGCTCGAAGGGGCAGGCGCGTCCCGCCAGGTGGTCTTCGAACTCTTGCCGCCATTTCTGAATGATCGAGATAGTGGGCATGGCGGCCGCGTCGCCCAGGGCGCAGAGGGTGCGGCCCAGGATGTTTTGCGAGACGTCGAACATCACGTCGATGTCCTCGCTGCGCCCGCCGCCACGGTGGAATCGGGTCAAGGCCAGTTGCAGCCAGTTCGTGCCCTCGCGGCACGGCACGCACCAGCCGCACGACTCGTGGCGATAGAACTGGATGATCCGCTTGGCGAATTTCACCATGCAGGTTCGATCGTTGACCACCACCACGCCGCCCGAGCCCAGGAACGAGCCCAGCTTGGCGACGGCGTCGAAATCCAGGGTGACGCCCCACGATTCTTCGGCGTTGAGCAAGGGCGTCGAGCTGCCGCCCGGCACCACCGCTTTGAGCTGTCCGCCCAGCACGCCGCCGCCGATGTCCTCGATCAGGCGCTTCATGGGAAAACCCAGCGGGAGCTCGTATACGCCAGGATGGTTGACGTGGCCGCTGAGGCAGGTCAGCTTGGTGCCGCCCGCCTTCGGCAACCCCAGCTTGAGAAACCACTCGCCGCCGCCCAGGATGATGTGCGGCACGGTGGCCAGGGTTTCGACGTTGTTGATCACCGTCGGGCAGCCGTAGAGGCCGCTGGTGGCGGGGAAGGGAGGCTTGATGCGCGGAATGCCGCGCTTGCCTTCGAGCGACTCCATCAACGCCGATTCCTCGCCGCACTCGTACGCTCCGGCGCCGGTATGCGTGATCAGGTCGAAATTGAAGTCGCTGCCCAGCAGCTTTTTCCCCAAATAGCCGCCGGCATAGGCCTCGGCAATGGCGCGGTCGAGAATGTCGATCAGGTAGCGGTACTCGCCGCGCACGTAGATGAACCCGCGCTCGGCGCCGATCGCGCGGGCGGCGATGGCCATTCCCTCGATGAGCGCGAACGGATCGTGCTGCATGATCAGGCGGTCCTTGCAAGTGCCGGGCTCGCTCTCGTCGGCGTTGCAGAGCACGTACTTGGGCTTGGGCGACTGGCGCGGGATGAACGACCACTTGAGGCCGGTGGGGAAGCCGGCGCCGCCGCGGCCGCGTAGCGCCGAGGTCTTGACCTCCTCGATGATGGCCTCCGGTTTCATCTTCAGCGCCTTCGCCAGCGCCTTGTAGCCGTCGCTGGCGAGATAGCCCTGCAGCGTCGCCGCCCGAGGATCGTCGAAGCGCTTGCCGACCACGCGAATTTCAAGCGGATGTGCCATTAGCCCTTTTGCCGGTACTCCGCCAGCACCTGGTCGGCCTTGGCGGGATCCAAATTCTCGTGAAAATCGTAGTTGACCTGCATGGCCGGCGCCCACGAGCAGGCGCCGATGCACTCGACTTCCTCGATCGAGAACATGCCGTCAGCCGTGACTTCGCGCTGCTCCAGGCCGAGGCGCTTGCGGCAATGCTCGAGGAGTTCCTCCCCGCCGCGCAGCAGGCAGCTGATGTTGGTGCAGACCTGCACGTGGTAGCGCCCCGCGGGGCGGGTGCGCAGCATCGAGTAGTAGCCGATGGTTTCGCGCACCGCCAGTTGCGTTTCGCCCAGCCGCTCGGCGATCTCGGCGATGGCCTCCGGCGTCAGCCAGCCCAGTTCATCCTGGGCGTAGAGCAGCATCGGCACCAGCGCCGAGCGCCGCTGCGGATAGGCCGCCGCCAGTTCGTTGAGCCTGGCATCGAGAGCGGGACTAAAAACGGACATGGTTCAATCCAGCACGGCGGGTCTTGCTCCGCCCGGTTCTCCAGCTACTGCCTACCGCCCACGGCAAGGCGTGCTACCGGTCCACGTCGCCCAGCACGATGTCGATGCTGCCGATGATCGCCACCACGTCCGCGATGAGCCGTCCCTCGATCATCTTCGGGAGGGCTTGCAGGTTCGCGAACGAGGCGGCGCGCACGTGGCAGCGATAGGGCTTGGTGGTGCCGTCGGAAACGACATAGTAGCCCATGATGCCGCGCGGCGATTCGATTGCCTGAAACACTTCGCCGGGCGGCACCCGGAAGCCTTCGGTGACGACCTTGAAATGATAGATCAGCCCCTCCATCTCGGCCTTCATGTGGTCGCGATCGGGGAGCGTGATCCCTTCCGCCTCGGCTTTCCACGGCCCCTCGGGCATGCCCTCCAGGGCCTGGCGGATGATCTTGACGCTTTCGCGCATCTCGGCGATGCGCACCAGGTAACGCGCATAAACGTCGCCCGCGGCGCGGGTCGGCACGTCGAACTGAAATTCGTCGTAGCTGCTGTACGGGTTGGTCTTGCGCAGGTCCAGCGGCACGCCGCTGGCGCGCAGCGAGGGCCCGGTCAGGCCCCAGGCGATGGCGTCGGCGGCCGAGATGATGCCGACGCCTTGCGTGCGGCCCACCCAGATGCGGTTGGCGGTGAGCAGATCTTCGTACTCGTCGATCTTGGCGGGGAAGGTCGAGATGAATTCATCGATCCTCTCCATCAGGCCGAGCGGCGGCTCCAGCGCCACGCCGCCGATGCGGAAGTACGAAGTCATCATCCGCTGCCCGCTGACGAACTCGAAAATCTTGAGCAGTTCCTCGCGCTCGCGGAAGCAGTAGAGGAAGACGCTCATGGCGCCGATGTCGAGCGCGTGGGTGCCGAGCCAGACCAGGTGGCTGTTCAGACGGGTCAGTTCGTTCAGCAGCACGCGCAGCCAGCGGGCGCGGCGCGGCACTTCCAGGCCGAGCAGCTTCTCCACCGCCAGCACGTAGCAAAGATTGTTGGTGAGCGGGGCAAGATAATCGATGCGGTCGGTGAGCGGGACGACCTGGTGGTAGTACTTCGATTCGCAGGACTTCTCGATGCCGGTGTGCAGGTAGCCGATGTCGGGCAGCGCGCGCACCACCATCTCGCCGTCGATCTCCAGCACCATGCGCAGCACTCCGTGCGTCGAGGGGTGCTGCGGCCCCATGTTGAGGATGAGGTTGCGGCCGGTCGTTTCCGCATCGATGCCGGGCGGGGTGGTGAGTTCGGGCATTAGCGGTAGCCTTCCACCGGGTAGTCCTTGCGCATCGGGTGTCCTTCCCAATTATCCGGCATCAGAATCCGGCGCAGGAAAGGATGGCCGGAGAAGCGGACCCCGAACAGGTCCCACACCTCGCGCTCGTGCCAGTTGGCGGCCGGCCACACGCCCGTCACCGAGGGCACCGCCTGATCCTCGTCGGTCCAAACCTTCAGTCGCAGCCATGTGTGGCGGGAGGTGCAATAAAGGTGATACGCCAGCTCGAAGCGCGGCCGGCTCGGCACGCGATCCACGCAGGTGACGTCGGCCAGCAGGTCGAATCGCAGCGCCGCATCGTCACGCAGATACTCGGCGACGCCCGCCAGACGGGCGCTCGGGATGGTCAAAGTGAGTTCGTCGCGGTCGAATTTGCCGGTCTCCACCGCATTCGCATCCCAGGCCAGCAGGCGCTGCCAAACGGGATGGTCATTCGGCTGGGCCGCGGCCGGTTCGGAAGGGCGAGATGGTGTCTCGGGCAAGTTTTCCTCTCGATCGATTCGCCTGGGACCTGGGTCGGTCGCCTATTCGCTGCGCTCCGGGGTATTCCAATCGAACACGCCCTTTTTCCAGATGTAGGCGAAGCCCGCCAGCACGATAGCGATATAAACCAGCATTTCCACGAAGCCCAGCCACTTCAGCTTGCGGAACTCCACCGCCCAGGGCAGCAGGAACACCGCCTCGATGTCGAATAGGATGAAGATGATCGCCACCAGATAAAACTTCACCGCGAAGCGGCTGCGGGCGTTGCCTTGCGGGGTGACGCCGCACTCATAGGCCTGCGATTTGACCTTGCTCTTGCGCCGCCAGCCGATCAGCTCCGAGATGGCCACCAGTGCGACCGCCAAACCCACCGCCAGGATGAGTTGGATCAAGATCGGCGCGTAATTCGCCATGTAAGAGGAGGTGTTCATGGTGCGATAGTGGATAGCGAGGGTCGTCCGCGACGGTCCGGCGGGCGATGCTATACTCGCCAGCGATGTCGACCGCCGGCTAGCGACGGCGCGCCGACTCAGGAAACATTTCACTATAGGTGCCCGCGCCGAGCAGTGTCAAGAAGCGCACCGGCGCCGGCGGCGATACATGGCGGGCTATGGATTCAACACCGACGTTCGCGTGGGCGACCAGATCTATCACGTTCAGACGGAACCGTGCCGTCGTCCGACCGAGGCGATCGAAACCAGCATTTTTCAGGCGGGGTTGGTCCAATACGTGCGGCGGGCGGAATACGAGAGCGACCACCAGCTTGACGAGCGGGTTCGCGCCCAACACGGCGCCGTGATCGCCGAGCTCAAGGAGGGCGCGCTGCGCGGCCTGGGCCCGGCTCTCGACCTGCTCTGGAACAATGCCGCCGAGGCCGACCCCGCCTCCGGCGGCCTGAGGGTGACGCTGCGCGTGGTTTGCGGCCAGCTGACGGCGGCGCATTGCCGCGTGCGCGCCACGCTGCATGGCGACGGCGACGAGGCGCCGCTGGACGTGGCCGAGGCGGTCACCGACGGCGGGGGCGAGGCGGAGTTGCGGCTGGCCCTGCCGGCCGGCACGGAGCCGGCGCCACTGCGGCTGGTGCTGGAGGCCGAGCGCGGGCTCTCGCTGGGGCTGCGCGAGTTTCGGCTAAGCTAGTCTGCTAACATTAAGTTTCAATGCGGGCGGTTTGCACGCCCCGCGCCCACTGTCCATTCGGACCGGAAATGTTCGCGCCGCCCGGAGCGGCGCGTGCCCCCGCCGGTCGGAGATCACGACGATGAGCCTGCAACCTGCCATTGCCAAATTCATGGAGAAGCAGACGGGAACCCGTCTGCCTGCCTTTCAACCCGGCGACACACTGCGTGTTCACGTGCGCATCAAGGAAGGCGACAAGGAACGGATCCAAGCTTTCGAGGGCGTCTGCATCGCGCGCAGTGGGCGTGGCGGCCGCGGTTCGTTCACCGTGCGCAAAATTTCCTTCGGTCAGGGCGTGGAGCGCATTTTTCCCGTCCAGTCGCGGGTCATCGAGCGCGTCGAGGTGGTGCGCGGCGGCCGCGTGCGCCGCGCCAAGCTCTATTACTTGCGGCAATTGCGCGGCAAGGCCGCCCGCCTGCGCGAGCACGCCACCGTCTCCGCAGGCGTCTAATCTCTTCGTTCCGCCATGGAGCGCTGCGGATCCCGTTTCGAGCGCCGCGCCCGCCAACAAGGCGCGCAATGCGTCGCCGGAGTGGACGAGGTTGGCCGCGGCTCCTTGTTCGGCCCCGTCGTCGCCGCCGCTGTCATCCTCGATCCCCGCCACCACCCCCGCGGCCTCAACGATTCCAAGCAGCTCGCTCCGGAGGAGCGCGAGCTTCTGGCGCCGCGCATCCGCGCGCAAGCGGTGGCCTGGTCGGTGTCCGCCATCGATGCCGGCCGCATCGACCATCTCAATATTTGGCAGGCCTCTCGCCTAGCCATGCTCCGCGCCGTCGAGCAGTTGTCGCCGCGGCCCGACTGGCTGCTCGTGGACGCTTTTCCGCTGGATTGGCCCGGACGGCAGGACGCCATCGTGCATGGCGATGCACTTTCAGTTTCCATCGCTGCCGCCTCGATCCTCGCCAAGGTGCACCGCGATGCACTGCTTTGCCGCTGGGATGTGATCTTTCCCCCCTACCGCTTGGGTTCAAACAAAGGTTATTCCACGCCCGAGCACCTGTCCGCTCTCGCCGCCTACGGCTGTACCCCGCTGCATCGCCGCAGCTACTTTCCCGTCGCTCGCCAGTTGCCGGAGTACGAGCGTGCCCTCCCCACTCCCTAACTGCCGCCGATAGCCCGGCGGAATGAGGGGCTAGGGACCAGGGGCGCTAGGGACCAGGGGCGAGCAGAGGGTGCCCGTTGCCGTTGTCCGCTCCGCTACACCCTTCACCCTACCCACTTCCCCCCTGTCTCCGCCCGCGGCGCAGCCGCCATTCTGCTGGTCCCCGATCTCCCGTCCCTTGCCCCTCTTCTCCGCCGCCTATCGCCGCGCTCACTCCGCAACTGCCGCCGATAGGCCGCTGGCCCCCCGCAACTCCACTTGAGCGGGGCGAGAAGCGAGCGGGCGCGAGGCGCCGGGAGCGAGGCCGACTGAGCGTCCCCAGATGTCCGTGAAGAAGGCCGAGCGACGCAATCGAATCAGAGAGGAGCGCCAAGCAAAGCGGCGAGGCGATGCTTATCGCCCCGCCCTCCTACCAGGGAAGCCCGACTAGTCACCTCGTCTCCCTGTCCCATTTGCCGATTAACGCCGCTGATGCGGACCCCAACTGATTACTTGGCATCGGCCGCTAATGGGAGGACCATCCCCTTGTGCCAACAGGAAGCGCAAGTTTTTCTTGGCGGCGTCGATTCGTTGCATGAAGCGCATGGCGCCGGTAAGCGGAAACAAAACGGCGCCGTCGGCGTAACTGATTGCAGAAGCGCGTCTTGAACGGGAAAGGCTGGATTGGGCGGGAGGCCCCCGCCAACGGCGAAGAAATTGCTCGGACGGTGAGTGTTCGCGAGGTCGGGCAACAAGGAGGGGAAATGGCCAGCGCCGTCAATTTCGTGGATTCATGGCTGCCTCATCTCGTCGAGCCCGGCAGCGTGTTGGTAATGACCAACGCCGGCGACGACGATAGCGGCGCCGAGAGTTTCTGCGCCTTGTTGCATTGTCCGTTTTGTTCGCGCTTGGTGGTCATCACGGAACAGCAATTCAGCGGCGAGGCGGGAGTGACCTGCGGCGCCAAGGATTGCCCGGCTACTTTTTTCCTGCAGGATGGCTTGCCGGTGGACGTCAGCCTGCAGAACTAATTCGAGCGCCGCTGCGGCAGCCCCCGAGTCCACCGCCGAAACTCCAGCCAGCCGAGAACGAAGCCCTGCGACGCTTATCGCCCCGCCCACCGCCGTTATTGGCTGGCGGGAGCATCGGCGTAGTAGCCCTGCCGCGCCCGCACTTTGTCGCCTTGGTGCTGGCCGACTAGCTCGATCTTGATCTTGCGGTAGCTGCCGTCCGTTTGCGGGTGATCGGAGCGATAGGCCAGCGTGTACTGGCTGCGCAGCTCCGCCGCGATCTGCGTAAAGGCCGCCTGCATTTTGCCCGGGCGCACTTCGAAGGAGCGCCCGCCGGAGATGGCCGCTAAATGGCGCAGGTCGCCGGAGCCGGTGTAGCCGAACGTGCCGTAGAACCCCGGATCCGCCGCCAAGACGGCATAGAGCACCGTGTTCGCATCGAGCAGCGCCCGCCCCGCCTCGCGCGGCGTGTGCACGCTGCCCTGATCGTCGCCGTCGGTGATCACCACGATGGCCTTGCGGCCCACCTGTTGCGCTAGGCGGTCCTGGCAGGCGGCGACGATCGCGTCCCACAGATGGGTGGCGCCGCCCGCGCCGGTCGGAAACGTTCCCGGATTGACCATCGAGCCGCCGCCGCCCCCGCCGCCGATGTGCGTCTCTTCCACCGCCTGGGCGAGCAGCACGCGCGAGGAGGTGAGGTCTTGCAGCAGGTGCGTATCGGCATCGAAGCCGAGGACGAAAGCCAGGTCGCGGCTGCGGATCACTGCGTCGAAGAATTCGCGACTCACTTCTTGCTCCTCGGGCAGCAGCCGGCTTTGGCTGGGACTGGTGTCGATGAGCCAGCCGAGCGTGAGCGGCAATTGTTGTTCGGCGGAGAAGAAGCGGATCTGCTGCGGCCGGCCATCCTCGAAGACGCGAAAATCCGCCCGCCCCAATCCGGGCACGAATTCGCCGTGCCGCGTTTGCACGCTAAAGGAGACGTTGACCAAGTTGGTATTGGCGATAATGAGCGGCGCGCCTTGCTGCCCAGCCGCGCGC
>JBOGKX010000081.1:0-8203 GCA_050746125.1 Terriglobales bacterium
CGCGCGCCGCCGCCAGCGGCCAGGCCGCGGCCGCATGGGCAATGGCCAGGATGGCGCGGCCGAGCGCGCGCGGCAGCACCGCCACCCAAGCGAGCGCGCCGGCTATCGCCCAGCCGCCGGCCAGCATCCGCCAGAAGGCCAGCGCCCAGGCCAGCGGCAAGAGCAGCCCCACCGCCGGAACCACGGCGGCGTTCACCAGCGCGGCCCAAGGCGTGGCGCGATGAAAATACGCCGCCATGAATGCCGCCATTCCCCATTGCAAAAACGCCGCGACGACGACGACCTCATACAGTCCGGCCGAGATCCGCACCACCGCCGCCGGCAGGCCGGCCAGCGGCTTCCACAGCTCGCCCAGGCGCGCGCTCCAAGCGCGCAACTCCAGGCGGCGCTGCGCCCAGCGCGGTGGAAAGGTTTCGTCATAGCCGGCGTCCTGTAACTGGCGCGCCGCTCGCCGCCAAAAGCGCGGTCCGCGCGCGAAGTGCGGCGCCACGACGCCGGCCAAAAGCACCGCCGCCCCGAACGACATCTGGAAGCCGGCGTCGAAGAGCGCGGCCGGAGTCGCGACGAGCAGGATCAGCGCCGCCGTGCCCACGGCATTGAGCGCCTGGCGCTGGCGATACCAGGCGCGAGCGATGAAATACACGGCCAGCATCAGCAGCACGCGCAGCGTGGGCGTGCGGCCGGCAATGGTCCAGGCGTAGGCGGCGAGCAGCAGCAGGCACAAGCCGCCGGCCCACAGCTCGGAGAGGCCGAGGCGCCGCAGCCCCCAAACGAAGAACAGCGCCAGGATGCCGATGTGCAGCCCGGCCACCACCAACACGTGGTAGATGCCGTCGATTTGGAAGTCTTCGCGGGTGACCGGGTCGAGACGCGAAGTATCGCCGAGCAGCATGCCGCGCAGCAAGGCGTTGAGGCGCGGCTCGGGCCCGGGCGGCGCCAGTTGATCCACCGCGGCGCTCAACCGCCGCCATAACGCGGCACGCCAGCGCGCCGCGGCCGGGCCGCGGATTTCCGGCAAGGGCATGATGGCCGCCGCGGCGACGCCGGCGGTGAAGCCAATGCCCTCGCGCCGGGCGCGGCGGTTGAAGTCGGCGACGCCGGGGTCGAGATAGCGGCGCAACGGCCGCGGATGGGCCGCGAACTCAACCGCCTGGCCGGCGCGCAGCGGCGGTCCGGGGGCGGCGGGGCCTTGCAGATAGACGCGCAGGCCGCCAGAGACGCTGGCGGTTTGCGAGCCTCGCGCCAGGAACTCGGTTTCGAGATCGAAGCGAGTGTAGTCGAGACCGCGCTGCGGATCATCGCGCAGGTAGCCGCCGATGAGCACTTGCTCTCTCGCGCCCGGGCGCCAGGCGGCCAGCGTGCGGGACAGCGAGTCCGCGGGCGGCCCGGCGTCTGCGCGCCACCGATACCACGAGCCGCCAGCCAGCGCCAGGAGCAATAAGGTCGCCGGCCGCCAAGCCTTTTTGCGGCCAAAGCCAAGGCAGGCGGCGGCCGCTAGCGGCAGAGCCCAGGCGAAGCGCCAAGCGCTCGGCCAGCCCGCCAACGCGATACCGGCGGCCCAGGCCAGGGCGGCGTAAAAGACGGGCTGCATGGGGCGGCGCTCTCGACCCTAGCGCGCGCGGGCGCGGGGAACAATATGCCCAAATGGGGGCAGCCGGCGAAGGGCAAGGGGCGGCGGCCGGCAGCCGCTAGCGGGGGTTCGGGAGCAGGAGGGAGGCCGCCTTCAGCGCCAGGGTGGGGATATCGAGGTCGGTGCGGTTGGCGAGGACGATCACGGTGACGTCGTCCTGGGGAAAGCGCTCGATCGCGGTGCGGAAGCCGGTGGTCTCGCCGCTGTGCCACATGCGCCGATGGCCTTGGTAGGGATCGAGGAACCATCCGAAGCCGTAGAGAGCCGGCTGTGCGTTGCCGCGCTCGGTGCCGTAGCCCGAGCCGGTGATCGGCTTCATGACCGGCGTCAAGGCCGGCTGCATGGCTTGGGCGCTGAGCAGCGTGTGGTCGCGCAGCGCCTCGTCCCAGCGCGCCAGGTCTTCGACCGAACTGTAAATACCGCCGTCGCCAAGCGTGGCCGAGGTGGGGTCCTGATCGGCTTCGAGCCAGACGCCGGCGTCGTTGACGTATCCGTAGGCGCGCTCGGGCACGGGCGGGCCGCCGTAGACGTACTCGAGGGTGCGGCTCATGTGCAGCGGAGCGAAGATGCGGCGCCGCATGAAGGCGGGGAAACTCATGCCCGAGGCGCGCGCGACCGCCATCGCCAGCAGGCAATAGCCGCCATTGCTGTATTCCCAGCGCGTGCCGGGCGGGAAGAGCGTCCCGGACTGCTCTTCGGCCAGCTTCAGCACGCCGGCGTCATGAATCTGCGGGATCTCGGTCGGGTCGCGGCCGGCGTACTGCTTCGCCATCAAATCTTCATAGGCGATCAGGCCGGAGGTGTGGTTGAGCAGCTCGCGAATCGTGATCCGGGCGCCGTAGGCGGGGAAACCGGGGAAGACCTCGGTCAGCGGCTCGTCATATCGGAGCTTGCCGTCGCGCACCAGCAGCATCACCGCCATGGCGGTGAACTGCTTGCTGAAGGAGGCGAGACGGAAGTCGGTGCGCGGCGTCACCGGCAGGGCGCTGCGCCGGTCGCGCTGGCCGTAGCCGCGCAAAAAAACGGTGCGTCCATGCTGGCGCACGACGACGGCCAGGCCGGGGGCGTCGGGGCGGGTGACGGCGCGGAAGATCGCCTCCAGGCGCGCGCTTTGCGATTGCGCGGCCAAGGGGGCGGCGAGAGACAAGACCAAGGCGGCCAGCGCGGAGCGGGTCATGGAACGAGAGTATAGCCTCGCGCGGCGGCGGGCCTATCTCGCCAACCTGACAACGCGCGCCCCGGCTTGGTAGTCTTAGGCGAGATGGATCAGCCACCCGGCGCGGCGCGGCGCGCCAAAATCATTGCCACCCTGGGCCCGGCGAGCTGCGAGCCCGAAGTCGTGCGCGAGCTGTTGCGCGCAGGCATGGACGTGGCGCGGCTGAACTGCGCGCATGGCGATCACGCCTGGCAGCGCCGCGCCATCGCCACGGTGCGCGAGGCGAGCGCCGCGCTGGGGCGCGAGACGGCGATTCTCCTCGATCTTGCGGGACCGAAGCTACGCACCGGGGGGCTGCGCGGCCACGCCCCGGTCCGGCTGCGTGCGGGCGCCCGCCTGATTTTGCGGCATGGCGACGGCGAGGGCGACGCCGACTCCATCTTCACGAGCTTCGACCTCGCCGGCCCGGTGCGGCCCGGCGGCTGCATCCTGATCAGCGACGGGCTGCTAGAGTTGCGCGCCATCGAGAGCCGAGGCGGCGAGGTGATCTGCGAGGTCGTCGCCGGCGGCGAATTGGGCGAGCACAAGGGCATCAACCTGCCCGACACCGACCTGGCCGTTCCGGCGCTGACGGAGAAGGATCTGGCCGACCTGCGCTTCGGCCTGGAGCAAGAAGTGGACTTCGTGGCCTTGTCCTTCGTGCGCGGCCCGGACGACGTGCGCCAGCTGCGCGCGGCGATCGGCGCCTGGGCCGAACAGGCCGGCGCGCCGGCGGCGGCGGAGACGCCAGTCATCGCCAAATTGGAGAAGCCGCAAGCTATCGCCGCGCTCGAGGCGATTCTCGACTGCGCCGACGGGGTCATGGTGGCGCGAGGCGACCTGGGCGTCGAGATGGCGCCCGAGTGCGTTCCCGCGGTGCAAAAGCGCATCATCGCGCAGGCGCGGCGCAAGCGGGTGCCAGTGATTACCGCCACGCACATGCTCGAATCCATGATCGAGCATCCCCGCCCGACCCGCGCCGAGGCGAGCGACGTCGCCAACGCCGTGCTGGACGGCAGCGACGCCTTGCTGTTGACCGGCGAGACGGCTAACGGCCGCTTCCCGGTCGAGGCGGTGGCGATGATGAGCCGCATCGTTGCCGCCGCCGAGACGGTCGAGACGGCGCCGCATCGGCGCCGCCGCCGCGAAGACGCGTTGAGCATTCCGGAGACCATCGCCGCGGCGGTCGCCGCGGCGGCGCAAGACCTGCGCATGGCCGCCATCGCCGCCTATACGCAGAGCGGCGCCACGGCGCGGCAGATCGCCGGCAACCGGCCGCCCTGCCCCGTCTATGCGCTCTCGGCCGACCCGCGCACGCGGCGCCGCATGAACCTCTATTGGGGCGTCACCGCGGTGGCCTTCGAGGGTCTTTCCAGCACCGACGCCATGCTGGCTCTCGCCGAGCACCGTTTGGTGGAATTGGGGCTGATTACGAGCGGCGATATCTTGGGCATCGTGGCCGGCACGGTCTTCGGCGAGCCGGGGAAAACCAACCTGATGCGCATCGTGGTGGCGGGGCCGGCCGCGGCGGCGCAAGAAGCCGCCGCCGGCGCGTCGCCAGCGCGCGGCTGAGAGTACACTCGACGCGTGCCCGGCCGAATGGCAGCGAGAGTGCGAGCGTTCGCCATGCGCGCGGCGGTGCTGGCGGCGGTATGCGCGCTCGCGACAGCGGCGCCGCCGGCGCCTAGCGCCGGCTGGATGCTGGGCCCGTTCGTCCGCTCGCCGCTGAACCCGATCCTGGCGCCCGACCCGGCGGTGCGCTTCGCGCCGGCGGCGGGCGTGCGGCCGGTGCGCTGGGAGGCGCTGCACGTCTTCAATCCCGCCGCCATCGTGCGCGACGGAAACGTCGTGCTCTTGTTTCGCGCCGAAGACGACAGCGGCTCGGAAGCGATCGGCGGGCACGTCTCGCGCATCGGCTTGGCGATGAGCGCCGACGGTGTGCGCTTCCGCCGCCGCGGACGTCCGGTGCTCTATCCCGGCGACGACGCGCAGCAGGCGAACGAAGCCGGCGGCGGTTGCGAAGATCCGCGCGTGGTCGAGGCCCCCGACGGCACGTACGTGATGACGTACACGCAGTGGAACCGGCGGCTGGCCCGCCTGGCCGTCGCCACGTCGCGCGACCTGGTGCATTGGAGGAAGCACGGGCCGGCCTTCGCCAAGCTGGGTGGCGCTTGGGCCGGCCGCTGGTCGAAGTCGGGGGCGATCGTGACCGCGCTCGTACATGGCCGCCTCGAGGCGGTGAAGATCCACGGACGCTACTGGATGTATTGGGGCGATCAGGGCGTGCGCATCGCCAGCTCAGCCAACCTGCTCGACTGGGCGCCGGGACCGGTGGTGCTGCCGCCGCGCCGCGGACGGTTCGACAGCGCGCTGACCGAGGCCGGCCCGCCGGCGGTGCGGACGCGGCGCGGCATCGTGCTGCTCTTCAATGCCATGAACGCCGCCGCTGGCGGTGCCATGAACGCCGCCGCCGGCGGTGACCCGGCGCTGCCGCCGGGCCGCTACACGGCCGGCCAGGCGCTTTTTGCCGCCGACGCGCCCGATCGCCTGCTGGCGCGGAGCGCGCGGCCGTTTTTCGAGCCGCAGGCGCGCTACGAGACCGGCGGCCAATACGCCGCCGGCACGACCTTTCTCGAAGGCCTAGTCTGGTTTCACCGCGCTTGGTTTCTTTATTACGGCGCCGCCGATTCGCGCATCGCCGTCGCCGCGTGGCGCCCACCCGCCAGTTGGCCGGCGCGTTAGACTGATGTGTTCCGAGTGACACCACGCCTCGGGTCACTCAACACACCGGCCACGCGATGAAAGCCTTTACCCGCCTGCTGCTCGCTCTTCTCTGCTGTCTTCCCGCCTGGGGACAGTGGATCCCGATTGGGGACATGCCCGCCGGCCAGACGCTTCCCGCCGGAGTCGAGTACCGCAACCCGCAAGGGCTGGTCCGGCTCACGGTGATCGAAGCGGGCGTGATCCGCGTGCAGTTCATTCCCGCGCCGGAGCTGGGGCCGGAAGGCGAGCCGAGGGCGGAGCGCTCCTTCGCGCTGATCTCCGGCGCGGCGGCGCCGCCGCCCGCCTTCACGTTTCTACCCGGCGCGGCGAGCGACACGCTGCGCACCGCGGAGCTGACGGTGACGATCACCCGCCAGCCGTTTCGCTTGCGCTTCGCCGATTCGGCGGGACGCCTGCTCGACGCCGACGCCGCCGATGGCATGGCCTACGACCCGGCCGACGCCGCCGCCGGCGGCGGCGCGCGCGTGCGGGTGTGGAAGCAGCTCAGCGACGACGTGCACTTCTTCGGCCTGGGCGAAAAGACCGGGCCGCTCGACAAGCGCGGCGAGAAGCTGGGCGGCAACGACTACGTGATGTGGAACTCGGACGTTTTCGGCTACGACAATTCCACCGATCCGCTCTATGCCGACATTCCCTTGCTGTTGGTCTTGCAGCCGTCGGCCGGCGGCGCGGCGCTGGCGCACGGCATTTTCTTCGACAACACTTACCGTGCCAGCTTCGACTTGGGCAAGACCAGCCGCGCGTTCTACGACTTCGGGGCGGAGGGCGGGCAGCTCAATTACTACGTCATCGCCGGCCCGACGCCGGCGGACGTATTGCGGCGCTACGCCGCCCTGACCGGGCGGATACCGCTGCCGCCGCTCTGGAGCCTGGGCTACAACCAATGCCGGTATAGCTACTATCCCGCGGCGCAGGTGCTGGATATCGCCGAGCATTTCCGCCGCTTGCATATTCCCGCCGACGCGATGTGGCTCGACATCGCCTACATGCGCGGCTACCGCATCTTCACGTGGGATCCCGCCGGCTTCCCGCATCCACGGCAGTTGCTGAGGCGGCTGCGGCAGATGGGCTTTCATGCGGTATCGATCATCGATCCCGGGGTCAAGGACGAGCCGGGCTACCCGGTTTACGACAGCGGCGTGGCGGCGGGCGCCTTCGTGCGCGAGCCGGCGGGCGGGCTCTTCGTCGGCCCGGTGTGGCCCGGCCCGGCGGTGTTTCCCGATTTCACGTCGGCGTCGGCGCGCGCCTGGTGGGCGAAGCAGATCGCCGGTTTCGCCGCCGCCGGCCTGAGCGGCATTTGGAACGACATGAACGAGCCCTCGGTCTTCGAGGTCGCGTCGGGGACCATGCCGGACGACGTGGTGTTCCATCACGACGGGCGGACGATCACCGCGGCGGAAGCGCACAACGTCTTCGGCCAGCAGATGTCGCGCGCCACGCAGCAGGGACTTCTCGAGCTGGCGCCCGACCGCCGGCCCTTCGTGCTCACCCGCGACACCTATGCCGGCGGGCAGCGCTACGCGGCGCTCTGGACCGGCGACAACACGGCGGATTGGGGCCACTTCCGCAATGGCATCACCACATTGCTGGGGATGGGGCTGTCGGGCTTCCCCTGGGTGGGCAACGACATTGGCGGCTTCGCCGGAGTCAGTTCCGCCGATCTGTGGACGCGCTGGGCGGAAGCGGCGGCGTTTTTCCCATTCATGCGCGGGCACGCCAACAAAGGCACGCCGGCCAAGGAGCCATGGGCCTTCGGCCCCGCCCACACCGCGGAAAACCGGCTGGCGATCGCGCGGCGATACGAGTTCCTGCCTTACATATACAACGTCTTTTACCGCTCCTCCCGCTCCGGGCTGCCGATGATGCGGGCGCTGCTGCTCGATTTTCCCAACGACCCGCGCACCTACAACATCGCCGACGAATTTCTCTTCGGCCGCGACCTGCTGGTGGCGCCGATCGTCGAGCCGGAGGCCGTCAGCCGATCGGTGTACTTGCCGGCGGGAACCTGGTACCGGCTGAGCGAGGACGCGGCGCCGGTGGCGGTGAGCGGGCCGGCCGACATTCGCGCCGCGGCGGACGAGGGTGAGCTGCCGCTCTTTGCGCGCGACGGCGCCATTTTATTCCGCTCGCCGGCAGTGGAAAACACCGCCGCCTGGCAGACCGCGCCGCTGATCTTCGAGATCTTTTCGCAGGGTCCGACCAGCCGCACGTATTACGAAGACGACGGCGCCACGTTCGCATACCGGCGGGGCGAATATTTCCGGCGCACGATTTCCTATGTGCCGGGCGCGCGGGAGACGATGATCCAGTTGGCGGCGGCGGAGGGCGCGTTCCGGCCCCGGCATAGCGAGATCGACATCGAATTGCAGGCGCCGGCGCGGCCCAAGTCGGTCGCGCTCAACGGACGGCGGCTGCCGGCCAGCGCGGTGGCGTACAGCGCCCAGCGCCGCGAGCTCACGATCCGCATACCGCGCGATGCGGCGGCGGAGACGATTCGCATCGGCTGGTAGGCGGCGCGCCTGGGGCGGCGGTCAGGCGCCGGCGGCGGCGGAAAGCGGCGCGAGAAGCGGCAGGGCGCCGGCGGTGGCCACGAG
>JBOGKX010000082.1:0-2161 GCA_050746125.1 Terriglobales bacterium
ACGTGCCGCCGACGGCGGCGAAGAGCGAAGAGGCGATTCCGCTGCGCACGCCGGTCTTCGACATCACCTTCAGCAATCGCGGCGGCGTGGCCCGCTCCTGGGTGCTGCGCCAATACACCGACAACAACAATCACCCGCTCGATGTGATTGGCCCCAAGTTCTCGGCCGCGCACGGTTATCCGCTCGAGTTTTGGACGCCCGACGCGGACCTGACCCAACAGCTCGACCAAGCGCTGTACCAGGTCAAGGAGACGCACCCCAAGCCAGGCGCAACCACCATCGCTTTCGACTGGTCGAACGGCACCATCGCGGCCCACAAGCAACTCACCTTCGACGACGGCTACGTGGTGGACGTGCGCGCGACAGTAACGCAGAATGGCGCGCCCGTGGACCATGCCGCCATCGCCTGGCCGGGAAACTTCGGCGACCGCTCGGTGGCCAACCACAACAGCGCGCAGCAGCTCTTCGAGGATCAGGGCACGGCGCTGAACGTCGTCTCGCAGAAGAAAGTCGGCAACGGGCAGACTTCGACCGGCAGCTACAACTTCGCCGGGCTCGAAGACTTGTACTTCGCCGTCGCCTATTTGCCCACGACGCCCGGCTCGCAAACGATCACGACGTTCCAGACGCAGTTCCAGCCGGCGCCGAACGCCAAGCCGGTGGAGACGATCGGGCTGGCCTTCAGCGCCGGCGCGGAAAACACCTTTCATCTTTTTGTCGGCCCCAAAAAAATCGACCTGCTGCGCGCCATCAATCCACGGCTGCGCGGGCTGGTGGATTTCGGGTGGTTCAGCTTTCTCGCCGACCCCATTTTCGTGTGGATGAACTGGACCTACGTCCATTGGATCCACAACTACGGCTGGGTCATCCTCTTCATCACGTTCGTGATCATGATGGCGATGTTCCCCTTCCGCTGGAAGGCGCAGAAGACGCAGATCAAGATGTCGGCGATTCAGCCGAAGATCAAAGCCATCAACGACAAGATGAAGAAGTACAAGATGAACGATCCGCGGCGGCAAGAGCTGCAGAAAGAGCAGATGAAGCTCTTTCAAGAGCACGGCGTCAACCCGCTGGGCGGCTGCCTGCCGATGCTGCTGCCGATCATCTTGATTTGGGCGTTTTACAAGGTGTTGGAATACGCCATCGAGCTGCGCCACGCGCCCTGGCTCGGCTATATCAACGATCTCTCCGCCAAGGATCCGTATTACATCCTGCCGATCATCCTGGTGATCTCGCAGTTTTGGACCATGAGCCTGATGCCGATGACGCCGGGCGCCGATCCGAAACAGATGCGGATGATGAAGTGGACGATGCCGGCGGTGCTCGGCTACATTTTCTTCTTCCTGCCGAGCGGTGTTAACCTCTATTACCTGGCCAGCAACGCCGTCAGCGTGGGGCAACAGGTTTGGATCAACAAACATTTCGGCCTCACCGCGGGCGGCAATAAGATCAAAGGGGCGGCCAGGGCCAAGGCCGGCGACGCCAAGCCTCCCAAGCCCGGCAAGGCCTATCAAGGCACGAAATGAAATCGCTCGACGAAACGCGCTTGCGCGAATTTCTCGACATGCTGCTGGGCGAAGGCCACTTTCGCCTGAGCTACCGGCTGGTGGCGCAGCCGGCGGGGGAGGAGCGCGATTTCGAGAACCCCGAAGTGCTGGTGGACTTCGACGGCGAGGACGCGGCGCTCTTGCTGGCCAACAACGGCGAGCTGCTGCGCGCCGCCGAGCACCTGGCGCACGAAGTTTTGCGGCTGGGCAGCGACGAGCACGAGCGCCTGATCTTCGACTGCCACAACCGCCGCATGCTGCGCGTGGATGAACTGCGCATGGCGGCGGAGCTGGCGGCGCAGCGGGTGCTGAAGACCGGGCAGCCCTATGCCTTCGGGCCCATGAGCAGCCGCGAGCGGCGGGTCATTCACATGGCGCTGCGCGGCACGCAAGGCATTCAGACCGGGAGCGAAGGGGTGGGGCCGCAGCGACACGTGGTGATCCAGCCCTTGCGCGCCGATCGACCGGCCGCCGGCGGCCGGCCTGCGACTCGCCCCCTGTAGCTATACTGGCCTCGATGCCTCCCGTTTCGATGCCGACGCGGGCGGCGCGCGCGGTGGCGTGGCTGGTGCGCGCGCAGCGCCGCCGCCGCATTCGCGGCGCCGGGGTGGCGG
>JBOGKX010000083.1:0-66631 GCA_050746125.1 Terriglobales bacterium
GGGGACAAGAAGGCGTGGTTCCTGGACCGGCTCCTGCCCAAGTACGGAGATCCGACCTGGACGTTCGAGCCGGGTTATCCGCAAATCAATCGAATCATTCTTTACGAGCAAAGGCTCGAAATCGTGACCGGCAAGCATAGCGCCGGCCTTTCGCATTGAAACGTCACAAGGAGAACAGTGTCATGGTTCAACTAAAACGAGCTTACGAGCCGGCCGAGAAGAGCGATGGGGCGCGATTCCTGGTTGAGCGGCTTTGGCCCCGCGGAGTGAAGAAGGAAGCCCTGCCTCTCGACGCCTGGCTGAAGGAAGTCGCGCCGAGTTCGGAATTGAGGAAGTGGTTCAGCCACGATCCGGCGAAATGGCCGGAGTTTCAGCGCCGCTACCTGGTGGAGCTGCGGCATCACACCGACCAAATTCAGCCGATCCTCGATGCGGAGCGGAGCAGCGGTCCCGTCACGCTGATCTATAGCTCTCACGACGCGAGCCACAACAACGCGATCGTACTCAAGGCTTTTGTCGAGCACCTCCTGGCGGCGCCGCGCTCCACGCGGGAACAAAAAGTCTCTTGAGCAGAGGCAAGGCCAAAACCTTGCCGGCCGCCTGGGTCGCTGCCAAAACTCGCGACGGGGTCGGCCTGTTTATCGGCGCGGACCCCTTGCCCGAACGGCGCGCCCCCAAGCCATGAATCCGCGGGTTGTCGTGCTGCCAATCGGGCGCACGCTCGACGATGCGGCGGCGTCCAGAAAATGGGCGGCCCCGCGATCGGTAGGCCGGCATACTGCGGCTATTACCTGAGTTCCGCCGACTATTGCTGAGGGAGACCACCATCGCCTCAGCCGCCAAGCAGTAACCCATTGGCACGCCGCAACTTAGGTCGGCATTCGGGCGGTGCGGGGCCAATTGCGAACGGTCTCCTCCCCCGATGGGGGAGCGTGGCCGACAAAGCGGCAGCAGACGGACCTCGCGGCACAAGAAACTTGGATTCGGAATTTTGGATGAGAGTTGCCGGTGCGCCTAGAATCGTTCATGCAGACGCATTCGTACGCGATTGCGGTGCGCTGGACGGGCAACCGGGGCACCGGCACGTCGGACTATACGGCCTACGGACGCGACCACGAGATTACGGCGAAGGGCAAAGCCACTAGCATCGCCGGCGCATCCGACCCCGCCTTTCGCGGCGATGGCCGCCGCTACAATCCGGAAGAACTGCTGGTGGCGGCGCTCGCGGCTTGCCATATGCTGTGGGTGTTGCACCTCTGCGCCCGCGACGGGATTGCCGTGACCGATTACGAGGACGAGGCGGAAGGGTCGATGGTTACGGAAGCCGATGGGGGCGGGCGGTTTCGGGAAGTCACGCTACACCCGCGCGTGGTCCTTGCCGATGCGGCGCGGCAGGGCGATTTGGCCGCCTTGCACCACGAGGCGCACCGCCTCTGTTTTATCGCCCAATCCGTCAATTTTCCCGTGCGCTTGGAGCCGCGGGCGTAGGCGGGCGAGCGCGGGCGCGGTCATTAGCATGCAAACGAAAGCCGGCCTCGAACTCGGCGTGACAGAAAACGCGCCGCTAGCGCCGCTGACGACGCTTGGCATTGGCGGGCCCGCGCGCTACTTCGCGCATGTAGGTCGGGAGGAACAGATCCCGGAACTGCTGGCCTGGGCAGAGGAACGAGCCATGCCGGTATTGGTGCTGGGGGGCGGCAGCAATCTGCTCGTAGCGGACCGGGGCTTCGACGGCTTGGTCTTGTTCATGGCCAACCGCGGCAGTATGGAAAGCCCCGAGGGCGCGGTGACGATCGCGGCGGGCGAGACCTGGGACGAGTTCGTCGCCGTCTGTGTGGAGAGGAACTGGGCGGGTGTCGAGTGTCTCAGCGGCATCCCCGGGACGGTAGGTGGAACGCCGGTCCAGAATGTCGGCGCCTACGGACAGGAGGTGGCCGAGACGATCCTGATGGTGCGCGCCTGGGATCGCCAGAGCCGACGATTCGCCGTCTTGGATCGAACGGCGTGCCGGTTTGGCTATCGCACGAGCGTCTTCAACCGCCACGAGCCGGGCCGTTACATCGTAACGGCGGTGCATTTTGGCCTGCGGCCGGGCGGCGCGCCCGCGCTGCGCTACGCGGAGCTGGCGCGCCAGTTTGGCGGCGTGGCGAAGCCGACGCTGGCGGCGGTACGGGCGGCGGTGCGGGAGATTCGCCGCGGCAAGGCGATGCTGATCGCGCCAGGGGAAGCCGAGTGCCGCAGCGCCGGCTCATTTTTTAAAAACCCCATCGTCAGCGCGGCGGAAGCGGAGCAAATTGCACGCCGCGCCGGGGCGGCGCCGCCCAGCTTCAGCACCCCCGAGGGCACGAAGCTGGCCGCAGCTTGGCTGATCGAGCAAGCCGGATTTCGCCGCGGCTACCGGCCGGCGGGAACGGATGGCGCCCCGGGACGCGTAGGGCTTTCGAGCCGCCATGCGCTGGCGATCATCAATCATGGCGGCGCCACGGCGGCGGAAGTCGTCGCGCTCGAGCGGCGGATTCGCGACGCGGTGGAAGCGAAATTCGGCGTGCGGCTGACGCCGGAACCGGTCTTTGTCGGCTTCGACGCGAACGAGGAGTAGAAGTGCGGCGCCGCGAGCGGAGGCGGCGAGCTAGCGGCGCGCGCCGCGCGGACGCGGCCAAGTGGCGGAGATGGTGCTGGTGATGCCGCCCCGAGGGCGAAAGCGGCCCTCGACCTGGGCCCATTCGGGGCGGCAGGCGGCGACCAGGTCTTCGAGGATGCGGTTTACGGCGTTTTCGTAGAAGATGCCCAGGTTGCGGTAGGCAAGCAAGTATTCCTTCAGCGATTTCAACTCAACACATTCACGGCGCGGGCGATAGCGAATGACCAAGGTCGCGAAGTCGGGCAGACCGGTCTTGGGGCAGACGGAGGTGTACTCGGGCACTTCGATCGCGATCTCGTAGCCGGGATATTGGTTGGGCCAAGTCTCGAGCGGCGGCAAGGGGGCGGTGATGCCGGCGCGCGCGTGGGCGGCGGTGTAACGGGGAGTGGAGCGAGGGGAGCGAGGCATGGCGTCCATGGGGAGCGGCGCAACGAGAACGACGGCTATAATCCTGGCATGTCTTCGCGACAAGTCATTTCAAGTCCTGACGGGCCGAAGGCCATTGGGCCCTATTCGCAGGCAATTCGCGCCAATGGATTCATTTTCGTCTCTGGCCAGGTGGCGATCAACCCCGCCACCAACGCGCTGATTTCCGACACCGACATTCGCGCCCAGACCGAGCGCGTGCTGAAGAACATTCAGGCCATCCTGCAAGGCGCAGGCAGCGGCATGCATGAAGTCGTGAAGACCACCGTCTTTCTGGCAGACCTTGGCGACTTCGTGGCGATGAACGAGACTTACCAGACTTTTTTCGGTCCCGAGCCGCCGGCGCGCTCGACGGTCGAAGTACGGCGCTTGCCGCGCGACGTCAAGATCGAGATCGACGTGATTGCGCTCGGCTGAGGGCGCACGCGGCGCCGCCGGCTCAAGCCTTGGTGACGCGGCCGGATTTGATGCAACCAGTGCAGACTCGCAGCCGCCGATTGCCCCCGCCGATCTTGGCGCGCACGGATTGCAAGTTGACGTCCCAGCGCCGCTTGGTCACGTTGTGAGCGTGGCTGATGCGATTGCCGAATTTGGGCCCTTTGCCGCAGATATCGCAGACGCGCGCCATGGTTGATCCGTCTCCTCGAGAGTGGCCGCCGTGCCGCTCGCCGCAACGAGCGCCGTTTGCCGGCAGGGCAACCCGTTGCCCCCGAACGGCGTAAGAGATTATGGTAACAGAAGCCTTCGGACGGCGCCCGAGCGACGATCGGGCGCGCGCGGAAAGCGCCACGATGGAGCCCCGCCTCGGCGACATCATCGAGGATCATTGCTCGCGATGCACGCGCCTGACCGATCACTCGATCGTGGCGGCGGTGGGTGGCGAGATCGTGAAGGTGCGCTGCCGCACCTGCAATCACGAGCATCCCTATCGCCATGGGCAGAGCCCAAAGAAGAAGGCGGTGGGCAAGCTCTCGGCCTTCGACCAGGTTTTGGCCGGCATTCTCGCCTCACAGCCGGCGACGCAGCCGGCCGCGCCGGCGCCCAAGCCGCGCTCTCGCCGCCGCAAACCGCCTACTGAGTGACGACGACCAACATATCGTCGAATTCGTTGGCCACGGCGGAGCGGGCTTGGAAGGGCAGCTGCACGGTTACGGTTTGATCGCCTTGCCGCAAGGCGACGAGGCCGCGGACCATGCCTTTCTTGTTGTCGTGCACGTAGACGGGAAGCAACTGTTTCCAGCTCGCCGGTTGTTGTTGAAAACGGCAGATTAGCTGGCAGCCCTGAGCGTTGGGCACGATGCGATAGGAGAAATGGACGCGGGGCGCGCCGGTGCCGTAGACGTATTCGTTGAAGAACCAATCCATGCGGTGATTGCCGTCCAGGTCCATTTGCGGGGTCATGTACTTTTCCACCCGTGCACGCAAGCGTGCTGGGGACCCCGGCGTCGCGGCTGCGGCCCTGCGTTGATTGTCGGAATTTCCTTCGAGAAGTTCCTTTGACCCCCGGCTTTGGAGGCCAGCCGCGCTCAGGGCCTCTCCAAGTTGCCGCGAAAAGCTCCACGCTGGCTCGCCTGCCCCTGTTCTTACGATCAGGGAGCACCAGTATTGCTACGTTAAAGGACCACTCACCGAATTGACTGGCGGAGGATCCTTTAATAACATGATGTTCTATATTGGCGCGCGGTCTATTCACTGATATCTCATGGAGACGCTTATATCGCGCGAACTCCTCGGGGGTTGGGGCGAGTTCGTGGCCGAGCACTTGGGCTTGGCTTTCCCTCCCGCGCGCTGGCGCGATCTCGAGCGCGGGATCGTTGAAGCCGCACGCTCAATCGGCCACCCTGATATCGGCTTGTGGCTGGAAGCTTTGCGCCGCGCGCCGTGTCGTCGCGACCTGGCGGCGTTGGCCGCTCACCTTACGGTCGGAGAGACATATTTCTTTCGTGACCCAATTGCGTGGCGGAGCCTGGCGCAGGATATCTTGCCGGATCTTATTCGCGATCGCGAGCCGCACCGAGAACTGCGCTTCTGGAGCGCGGGCTGCGCCACCGGCGAGGAACCATATACACTGGCGATTCTTCTCGACCGCCTGATACCCAGGGATGCCGGTTGGCGCGTTTCTATTCTGGCAACTGACATCAATTCCGCGGCCCTGGCCAGGGCGCGGACCGCGAGATACGGCGAGTGGTCCTTCCGTGGCGCGCCCGCCTGGATTAGGAATGCGTATTTCTCGAAGCGGCCAGGCGGTCGCCATGAGCTAGCGCCGCGCATTCGCAAGACGGTTTCCTTCGCAACGCTCAATTTGGCGGATGCCGCCGCTCCCAGGCTGGAGGAGCCGTTCGACCTCGTGCTTTGTCGCAATGTGCTGATGTACTTCGATTCGGTCGCCGAACGCCGCGCAGTCCGCTTCCTGCGTGGCAGCATGCGCCGGGGCGGATGGCTGCTCGTTAGCCCTTGCGAGCTTTCGGCCTCGCTCTTTTCCGAATTCAGCATGTGTTATCGGAACGGAGCAGCCTGGTACCGGAACAGCGCAAGCCAAGCGCGCTGGAATTACCCGCGCTTCGCTCCGCGGGAGGTGCCGGAGCCTGGCCAGATCGGCATCCGGCTCACGGCGCCGGTCGCGCCCGCCGCCGCCTCGAACGGCGAGTCTGCTTCGGCCGGCGCTCGCGAGGAACAACCCTCGGCG
This sequence comes from Terriglobales bacterium, assembly GCA_050746125.1. Lineage (GTDB taxonomy): Bacteria > Acidobacteriota > Terriglobia > Terriglobales > SCQP01 > JAJPKR01. Next base: position 5,754 of record JBOGKX010000083.1, read on the forward strand.
GTGGCGGCAGCGCCGCCCCTTTCTCGGACGCCGCTCCCGGATGCAGCCGGACTGGCCCGGCGCGCCGCCAATGCTGGCCGCCTCGAGGAAGCATTGGCGCTGGCCGCGCAGGCCATTGAGCAGGAGAAGCTTTGCCCCGCACATCACTATTTACACGCGGTGATCCTCGATGAAATGGGACGACCCGGCGAGTCCGCGGCGGCCCTGCGCCGCGCCGTTTACTTGGATCGAAAATTCGTGCTTGCCCATGTAGCCCTTCTCGGTCTAGCCGCGTGCCGGCACGATTGGCGTGAGCGCGATCGGTGCCGAAAAGTTGCGCTGGCCCTGCTGCAAGACTACAAAGACGACGAAATCGTGCCCGAGAGCGGCGGTATGACCGCTGCCAGGCTTGCGAACCTCATTGCGGCGGGAGGCATGGAGGCATGAGCCGCACCGATTGGCAGTCTGTTTACGCCCGGCTGCAAGCCGTCCAGCGCGCTCTCGAGAGCGGGGCTGAACTGTCGCCCGCCGAACGTGACCGCATTCTGAGCCGCCGCGCCGCCGCAGTCCGGGAAACACGGCGAAGCGAGGCCGAGCGTTCGACCGAGCTGGAGCTGATCGAATTTTCCGTCGCGAAGGAGCGGTACGCGCTCGCATTGGCGAAGGTGTGCGAAGTCGTCCCCTTCGCTCCGCCTGCGCCGCTGCCCGCGAGTCCTCCGTTCCTGCTCGGACTCGTTAACGTTCGCGGTCGCATCCTGGCCGTGCTCGACCTCAGGCTCCTCTTGGGTCTTTCCGCGCCCGCCCCTAGCGGCACAGGAAAGCTGATCGTTCTTGAGGACGGCGAGCACACCGATCTCGCGGTCATGGCCGACGCGATCGCCGGCTTGACCCGCATCCCCGAAACCAGCCTGCAGCCGCCGCTCCCGAGTCTGCACGGGCAGCGGCCGGACTACATGCTCGGCATCGGACCCGATCGTCTGATCGTGCTCGATGCCGGGAAGCTCGCCGCCGATCCGGCGCTCACCGCGCCCGCGACGCGGGCAGTGGCTCGCGCCGAGATCGCGCAAAAGGAGAATCCGTGACCATTGGAAAGAAACTCTTGCTCGGTTCCATCGCCGTGCTGGCGCTCACGTTGCTGGTTGTCGCGATCGCCTGGTACGCGAACCGCAGCATGCAGAGCGCGTACGCTGGTTTCCTGGACCACAGCAAGCCTCTGGTCACCGGCGCCGCGGCCCTCCGCGCCGACGAGCTCGCGCTGCTGGCCAATTTTCGGGGCTACCTCCTTTATGGCACGGACCAGTACCTTGAGGCCTGGAAACACGATCGCGACGAGTTCGCCTCCAACCTCGCGCACATGCAAGAGCTCATCGGCTCCGATTCCGCACTGGGGGATTTGACACGGCTCAAAGACCTCGACGCGCGGCAGGCTCAGTTGGAATTTCAGGCGCTACAGCTCAGAACCCACGAAAGCGAGAATGCGGCCCGAAAACTGGTGCGTGACAGCCCTTATCGCGATCAGGCATTACAGCTTCTTACGGCCTTTTCCGCGCGACAGGAGGCGCTGTTAGCCACCAGTCGCCGTTCGCTTGCCGCCAAGGTCCAATTCATTTCGGGTTTGATGTTGGGTGGCGTGATTGCGATCTTCCTTGTCGGGTTGATCTGCACCGCTCTTTTAACTCGTGCGATCAGGCGCCCACTTGAGACCGGCATTTCGCAGCTCTCCTCGGCATCAGCGGAAATTCTCGCAACCACGAGTCAGGTTGCGTCGTCGGCGACGGAGACCGCCGCCTCGGTCACCGAAACCTCGGCCACCGTCGAAGAGGTCCGGCAAACCGCGCACCTCTCGTCCGAGAAGGCGAAGTACGTCTCTGAAACGGCGCAACAGGCGGTGCAGACCTCGCAAAGCGGCAAAAAGGCGGTCATCGAGGTGGTGGCTGGTCTCCAGCGGCTCAAGGACGAGATGGCCAACATGACGGAGACGGTCGTGCGTATGAGCGAGCAGGGGCAAGCGGTCGCCGAGATCATGACGACCGTCGGCGATCTCGCCGACCAGGCCAATCTACTGGCTGTCAATGCCGCGATTGAAGCGGCCAAAGCCGGAGAGCACGGCCGAGGGTTCGCGGTCGTTGCGCAGGAAGTGCGGGCTCTCGCCGAGCACTCGAAGCAGGCCACGGTTCAAGCGCGCGCCATCCTCATCGAAGTCCAGAAAGCTACGACCACGGCGGTGATGGCGGCGGAGCGTGGCTCGAAGGCAACGGAGTCGGCGGCTAAGCAGGCCGAAGCGGCTGGCGAAACCATTCGAGCGCTCGCCGAGAGCAATACCGAATCCGCGCAGGCCGCACTGCAAATCGCGGCTTCAAGCCAGCAACAGTTGGCAGGCATGGATCAGATCGCGCAGGCGATGGATAACATTGCGACTGCGAGCGCGCAGAACGCAGCGGGCACGAAGCAAGCCGAACAGGCCGCGCACGATTTGAAGGAATTGGCCGCCAGCTTGCGCGCCATGCTCTCCGGCAACGGCCGCGGGCCCCGCCCGGGAGCAACCGGCCCAGCGTCGCGCCACCGGCGTCCCCCGCAGTCGGCCGAGGACCTGAATGCCATCGAGTGAGGATGCCGAATTTGTCAAGCGGCTGCGCGAAACCTTCCGCCTGGAAGCGGAGGAGCACCTGCACGCGCTCAATGCAGCCGTTGGCGAGTTGCTGGTCGGCGTCAGCGAGGCCACGGCCCGCAAGCTGGTAGAGCGCGCCTTCCGCGAGGTGCACACCCTCAAAGGCGCGGCTGGCGCAGTCAATCTCCCCGCCGTCGCCGTGTTTTGCCGCGCACTCGAGAATGCGCTGGCGCAGCTCAAATCCGCGACCGGTCCGATCCCAACCGCTCATTTGCGCGCCCTCGACGATGCGGCCGTGCTGCTGGGCGATTGGATACCTGCGGCCTTGGCTGGCCAAGAGGCTGCGCCTGCGCAAGTCGAGGCGGTCGCCCGGGCGCTGGCCGGCGCCGATGGCGCGGCCCCGAGCCCCGCTGCGGCTTGCCGCGCTCAACCCGAGGGGTCGAATGTGCACGCCGAAACGAGTAACGCGAGCGGCGCGGTTCGCCTGCGTGCAGCCCAACTCAACCAACTGCTGCGCTATACGGAGGAGCTTCGCCTCCCCAAGCTCGCCGCCGCCCGGCGCGCGGCACAATTGCGCGAGCTCATCGGGTACCTCGAGGACTGGAGCCGGCAACGAAAGCGCCGCGCCGCCGATTTACGACATCTCCGCCGATTCGGCACGGACGGTGGCGCCCCAGGCCCCGAAGTGCTGGCGCGGACGCTCGAGTTTCTAGATCGGACCGACGCCGCGGTGACCGAATTCAAAACTCTCACCCGCGATTTGGCTCGCGCTGCCGAGGCCGATAGCCGCGTCCTGGCCGGCGCGGTCGAGGCACTGCACGAGGGGGTCAAAGGCATTCTCATGGCGCCCGTCGCTTCGCTCTTCGAGGGGTACCTCCGGCTGGTGCGCGACTTGGCAGGCCAAAGCGGAAAATCCGCCGAGCTGCGCCTCAGCGGCGCCGATTTCGAGGTAGACCGCCGCATTCTGCAGGAGCTCCGCACGCCGCTGATCCATTTGATCCGCAACGCGGTCGACCATGGGATCGAGGCACCCGCACGGCGCGAAGCTGCCGGCAAAGCGCCCGCCGGGACCATCAGCATCGCCGCGCGCGCGCTCGCCGACAGTCGCTTCGAGATCGCGATTGCCGATGATGGGGCCGGCCTCGAGCCGGCGCGCATTCGCGAGGCCGCGGTTCGCTCGGGTGGGTTCGCGCCTCAAGATATGGAAGCTCTCGAGCGGCAAGGCACGCTCGATCTAATCTTCGGGTCCGGCGTCACCACCGCCGACGCCGTCACCGAGCTTTCCGGGCGAGGTCTCGGTTTAGCCATCGTCCGCGAACACGTCGAGCGTCTCGGCGGCACGATCACGGTTGCAAGCACTCCCGGCGCAGGAACAAGTTTCCGCCTCGAACTGCCGGCGACGCTATCCGCGTCTCGCGGTCTACAGGTGCACGCTGGCGGCGCCGCTTTCCTCATCCCCGTGGCGGCGATTGAGCGCGTTGTCCGCGTACCAGCCGCTGCCATCGCCACGGTCGAAAATCGCGAAACCTTGCTCTTCGCGGGGCGCGCGATTTCGCTCGTGCCGCTGGCGGCATTGCTCGGGCTCAAGCCCAGCGACCGCGCGCGAGAATCTTGGATTTACGCGGTGGTCGTCGCCGCCGGAGGAAGGTACCTAGCCTTGGAGGTCGATCAGATTGTAGCGGAGCAAGAGATGGTGTTGAAAATTCTCGGCCCGCGGATCGCCTCGCGCTTCGCCCTGCGCGGCGCCACCGCGCTCGACGATCGTTCCGTGCTGCCGGTCCTCGGAGTTGCGGACCTGGTGCAAGCGGCATCGGAGCTTTCGGCGCGACCGCCGGCTGTTCCGGACGGGACGACGCAGCAAAAGCAACGCACGATTCTCGTCGTAGAGGATTCCATTACCGCCCGTTCGCTTTTGAAAAACATCTTGGAATCCGCTGGCTACCGGGTGAAGGTCGCGGCCGACGGCGGCGAGGCTTTTGCCCTGCTCAAGACGGAGCCGTTCGACCTGGTGGTGTCCGATATCGAGATGCCGCGCATGAACGGGCTCGAGCTGACCGCCAAGATTCGCGCCGATCGTGAGCTCAGCGACCTGCCCGTGGTGTTGATCACCGCCTTGGAGTCGCGCGAGGACCGGGAGCGCGGGATCGACGCGGGCGCCAGCGCCTATATCGTGAAGAGCAGCCTCGAGGACCGCAACCTACTCGAAACCGTGAGCAGCTTGCTTTAGAGGAGGGAATGAATTCTTGCTGGACGTATTGATTGTCGAAGATTCGGCCGCGATTCGGGAGCTGCTGAGCCATATCATCGCCTCCGATCCTGATCTGCGCGTGGCCAGCGCCGTGGCCAGCGGCGAAGAAGCTCTTTCATCCCTAACGCGCCTGCGGCCCTCCGTCATCACCATGGATATCCATTTGCCCGGGATGGACGGGTTTGAATGCACGCGCCGCATCATGGAAACCCAGCCTACTCCGGTCGTGGTCGTCAGCGGCAGTGCGAGCGTAGATGAAACAGCATGGGCCTTCCGCGCCCTGGACGCCGGCGCATTGGCGGTCGTTCCTCGGCCGGTGGGCGTCCAACACCCTGAGTTTCACGCCATTAAAAGTCAACTGCTGACGACCATCAAGCTCATGGCGGAAGTTAAGGTCGTGCGCCGGTGGCATGCAGCCAGAGACGGCAACAAGCCAGCCAGCCGTCCCAAGCGGCTCAGCCTACCCCCCGCCACTGGCCGCCCCGAGATCGTGGCCATGGGTGCTTCGACCGGCGGTCCGGCAGCCTTGCGCGCCATCCTCGCCGAACTGCCTGCCACCTTCCCTTTGCCTATCGTTGCGGTACAGCACATGACCCCCGGCTTCGTGGGCGGCTTTGCCGAGTGGTTAGGCGAATCTTGCTCGCTGCCCGTGCGCCTGGCAAGGCCGGGCGCGCAACTCGTTCCCGGCGTATTTATCGCGCCTGACGATCGCCATTTGCTGATCGAAAGCGGGCGGCGCCTCGAGTTGGCCGCCGGCCCGCTTTGCAACGGCGTCCGTCCTTCCATTGATGTTTTGTTCGGGTCGGTAGCGGCCGTGTACGGGGCGCGCGCGGTCGGGGTTTTGCTGACGGGCATGGGCCGCGACGGAGCGAAAGAGTTGCACGGACTGCGCAACTGCGGAGCGGTGACGATCGCCCAGGACCGCGCCACCTCGATCGTCTACGGCATGCCCGCCGCCGCCGTGGAACTGGGCGCCGCCACCTACTCCCTCAATCCTGCGCAGATCGCAGCCCTATTGCCGGCCCTTGCCGCTGGTCAACCATTCCGACGCGAGGCAAAACTTTCGTCATGACACTAGATTCCGCCCACATTCTAATCGCGGAGGACAGCGCCACCCAGGCTGCTGCCTTGCAGCAGTTGCTTTCTTCGGAGGGTTACGTCTGCCACGTCGCAGCCGAGGGACGTGCCGCCCTGGAAGCCGCCCGCCGCCACAAGCCTACGCTCATCATCAGCGACATTGTGATGCCGGAGATGGACGGCTATGAACTTTGCCACACGGTGAAAAGCGATCCTAACCTCCGTGACGTACCCCTGATCCTGCTTACCGCCCTGCTCAGCCCGGAAGACGTCGTGCGGGGACTCGAAGCCGGGGCGGACAATTTCATTCGCAAACCGTTCGAAAGCGCCCATCTGCTTGCTCGCATCCGCCATATCCTCCTCAGCCGCCAAATCCGCGAAGAGAGCAAGTTCGGCGTCGAGATCGGGGTCGTGCTTGCCGGCAAGGAATATCGCATCAGCGCCCACCGCCAGCAGATTCTGGACCTGCTCATCTCCACCTACGAAGACGCCGTGCGCGTGAACGCGGAATTGCTCGAGAGCCAAGCTCGCCTCTCCGAGCTCACGCAGCAGCTCGAGCAGCGCGTCCAGGAACGTACCGCGACCGCTCACGCCGAGGTCGCCGAGCGCATGCGAGTGGAGCAGTCCCTGCGGCAAGTCGCCTCGATTGTCGAATCCTCGGAAGACGCTATCTTCAGCACCGACGCAAGGGGCGCGATTCGAAGCTGGAACCCGGCCGCGGCCGTGCTCTTCGGCTACACGCGTAACGAGGTTTTGGGCCAGCCCGCGGATGGCTTGCTGCCGACGGACGCCCGCGACTTTGTCCGCCACTCCTTGGCACTTGCCCAGCGGGGCGATGCGCAGAAAGTCGAGTGCGCGGTGCGGACGAAAGAGGGGAAACGGGTGGAGACGGCGATTACCGCATCGCCCATCCGCGATGCGGATGGCATGGTCGTCGGCATTTCAGCGATCATTCGAGATCTCACCGTGCGCCGCCGCCTGGAAGATCAGGTGCGGCAATCGCAGAAACTCGAGGCCATCGGCGCGCTCGCCGGCGGCATCGCCCATGACTTCAACAATCTTCTCAGCGTGATTCTCGGCTGCGGCGAGTTGGCTCTCCTTCAACCCAAAATTGACGACGGATTGCGCGCTCAGCTCACTCAGATCACCGAAGCAGGCCAGCGCGCCGCATCGGTAACCCGTCAACTGCTCGCCTTCAGCCGGCAACAAGTGCTCGATTCGCACGTTCTGGATGTGAACGGCGTTGTTAGCGGCTTGAGTAAGTTACTGCGCCGCCTTATCGGCGAAAACATCGAATTGTCGACCGAGCTCGAGCCCGACCTCTGGCGGGTCAAAGCCGATGCCACTCAGCTCGAGCAGGTCGTGATGAACTTGGCGATCAATGCCCGCGACGCGATGCCAAGTGGCGGCCGGCTGACGATCAGAACAAGTAATGCCTCGCTTCAGGATTCGCCGCCAGGGCTGATGCCCACTGCGGTTCATCCCGGTCCGTATGTTGTTGTGGAGGTCAGCGACTCGGGGGTGGGCATTAGTCCCGAAGTTCAGGCTCACATCTTCGAGCCCTTCTTCACGACTAAGCCAAAGGACAAGGGAACCGGATTGGGCCTCTCGACCGTTTACGGCGTGGTTCAGCAAAGCGGCGGCTCGATCAAAGTGACGAGCGAGGTCGGCCGGGGCACGAGATTCTCCATTTATCTGCCGCGCACGCTCGAAGTCGAGCCTCAAATGTCGGCTGCGCCGCAGCCTCCCTCCGATGTAGGGGGCGGCAAGACCGTCCTGGTGGTGGACGACTCCGAGCAACTGCGCGAGCTCGCTCGCGAGATACTCGAACGGGCTAACTACACCGTGCTCACTGCTTGCGATGGCGTGAATGCTCTTGCTAGGGCCAAAGAGCACCCAGCCGACATTCACTTGCTCGTCACGGATGTGATCATGCCGGGGATGTCCGGCATAGATTTGGCCCGTGCGCTGCAACCAGTGCGTCCCGAGACGCGCGTACTCTACCTCTCCGGGTATGGCGCCGATCTGCCCAATCGCCAGAAGTTTCCCGCGGACGGCGCGACGGTGCTCGAAAAGCCCTACTCGGCTGAACAACTATTACGCAAAGTGCGGGCAACCATTGATCGCGGGACTAGCGTCGCGCAATGAGCTCACCGGCCTCAATTCGGGAGGTCGAGCGTGCCGCGGCGCGGATACCTTTGGTTGTTTTTCGCCTCGAAACGCGCCACTATGCGCTGCAACTTCAGCTGGTCGAACGTGTATTGCCAATGATGGCGTTGACTCCGTTGCCTGGCGCTCCTGCAATCGTCCTGGGTGCGCTCATGCTCGAAGGACGCATCGTTCCGGTTCTCGATATGCGCGGCCGATTCGGCCTGCCGCGCCGGAGCCCCCAGCTTACCGATCGCCTCATCGTCGCAAATACCGGCCGGCGCGATGTCGCTCTGGCAGTGGACGATGTCGTCGGCACGATCGAGCGTGCGCGAGCGGAGATCGTTCCCGCAGCCGCCGTGCTGCCTGGCCTGCAGCAGATCGAAGGCTTGGTCGGCTTCGCCGATGGATTACTGCTGATTCAGAATCTCCACCGCTTCCTCTCGCTGGAGGAGGATACCCAAATTGCGTCCGCCTTGGGTGCCGGGCGCTAGGAGGATGTTGAAATCGAGGGCGGGGTGCGGGCTCGCGACCGTTGTTTTGAGGGGAACGGGTGTAGAGGGAGTCGGCGGGAGCGGCCGAGATGGGCCGCTTTCGCGGCATATTGCGAACGCGGAGCGCGGCTCAGGCCTGTTGGGGGCGCAGCTTCGAGATGCGGAGCAGGTTGTAGGCGGCGCAGCCGAACACGAACGGCCAACCGACTTTATCCAGGCCGCGCAGCTTGATTTTGCGCAGGCCGCCGACGAGCTTGAGCCAGCCGAACCGCTTTTCCACCAACCAGCGCTTGCGCACGCTCAGCCGATAGCCGGCGTGCCGCGTGGCGCGGTGGTCAATGGCGCTGGCGCGATGGCGATCGTTCTGGATGAGGAGGATATGCGGAGTGACTTCCAGCGACTGCGCTTGCAAGGCGACGCCACAGAGCAGCATAACGGCCAGAGTGCGCATGCGAAGCAGCATACACCCGCAGATATTCGCAAGGAATGAGACTTGGGTCTCGGGCGCGGTCACGCCGCCGGTCTAAAACGCTCTACCTGGGCGGCCGCGCCGCAACGTCGGAAATGGGAGTAAGGCAGGCTAGTTGATGCTTCTCCACTTGCGGGAGCCGCGCGGGGCGGCCAAGGCGATCAGGATCATGCCAGCGAGAAAGCCGCCGATATGGGCAAACCAGGCGACGCCGCCGCTGGCGGCATGGGCGAGGGCACTCGCGCCGCTGAGGAACTGGAGCAGGAACCAGGCCCCCAGAATGACCCAGGCGGGCAGCTCCCAGAAGGTGAAGAAAATGAGGAGAAAAATTAACGTGAGCACGCGGGCGCGGGGATAGCGGAGGAAGTAGGCACCCAGCACGCCGGCGATGGCACCGCTGGCGCCGATGGTGGGTACCAGGCTGTGCGGACTGGAGGCGACTTGCACCAATGCGGCGACCAGCCCGCAGACGAGGTAGAAAAGCAAGTAGCGTCCGTGGCCCAGCAGGTCCTCGACGTTATCGCCAAAGAGGTAGAGCATCCACATATTGCCGATCAGGTGCCACCAACCCGCATGCAAGAACACGCTGGTAAAGAACGGAACGATCACCACGCTCAGCGCGATGGGCGTGCCATGCCATAGCAGGTTTACGCGGTACGGCACCAAGCCCAAGGTGGGAAAAACGACGCGGGCCAAATAGCGGCTGGGCAGCTGTATTTCGTAGAGAAAGACGATGACATTAAGGCCGATGAGGAGCCAGTTGATCCACGGGAAATGCCGCCGAGGGGCGTCGTCGCGGAGCGGGAAGAACATGCGAGGGCTCTAGAGTGGAGCGCGAGCGCGGCGGCGGGCGGACTGGCGCAACGCAGCCACTTCGGCGGCGGCGGCGATGCGGCCACGGGCGCCGTGCGCGGTGCAATTGAGAGCGGCCAGGGCGGCGCCGAATTCGAGCGCTTCGGCCAGAGGCCAGCCGCGCAGCAGGCCAACCAGAAAGCCGCCATGGAGAACGTCGCCCGCACCTGTCGTGTCGCTAACGTTGACCTGGAATCCCGGTACGTAAGCGCGGCCTTGCGGCAGCAGGGAAGTGTCGGCCAGGGCCAGCGCGCCATCCGCGCCCAAGGTCAGGGCGGCAAAGGCGATTCCAAATTCTTGGCGCAGCCGGGCCAATGCCGGTTCGGGGGCGAGCGAGCCGAAGAGCTGGCGAGCGAAATTCTCGGAAGCGATCAAGTAGTCGGTCGAGCGCAGGAGGCGCAGGGTGTGATGCCGCTGATGCTCATACAGATTGGCCAGGTCCACGGAGACGGGAACGCCGGCGGTGCGGGCCAACTCAGCGGCATGGGCGGCGGCATCGGCGTCATGCCCGTCGAGATGAAGGACGCGGCCGGAAGCGACCCAGGAGGCGTCAACCTCGCCCGCAGGCACGGCGAGCGCGGTGGGACGGTCGTAGAAGATGGTTCGCTCGCCGCTCGCCGCCTCGACGAAGATCCAGGCGCGTTGCGAATGTGTGCCCGACACTCGCCGCAGCCGCGAGGCATCGACGCCCTCGCGGGCGAGTTCGGCGATCTGGAACGCGCCTTCGTCGTCATCCCCCACCGAACCGCAAAACGAGGCGGTCAATCCAAACCGCCGCACCACGACCGCCGCGCCCGCTACTTGTCCGCCAGGCAAAGTTCGCTCGCTGTCATAGCGGATTTTCTCGCCGGGGCCGGGGAATCGAGGCAGGGAAACGATGTGGTCGGTGGCGATCAAACCAAGGCCGACCAGATCGTAGCGCGGTGTCATTGCGGTGGCGTAGCAGGTGACGAGAGGTTCAGGCTAGCAAATCGGCAAAAGGCATGCGCCGCCACATTATGTAAACCAACAATCCGCAGGCGCGGGCCGGCGGCGTGGATAAGTTGCGTTATCGGACGTCCGGATTCGAGCGGCCCGCGTGCGCGGCGGCGGCGTTCCCGTTGGCTTGCGTCACGGCAGCGACGAAGCCGGCATAGGGCTGGTCGCCATCATTGACGAGGCCGTCGTTGCCGGCCCAGGCGCGCCACGAATACCCGACGGCAGCGGGCAAGGCGGCGAGTTGGCGCACGAAGCTGGCATAGTCGGCGGCTCTGGCAGAGTAGGGCACGGGCAAATCGAACGCGGCGATCCAAACCGGCTTGCCAGCGAGGCGGTAGGCGCGAGTCACCGCCGGCCGGGGGTCGGGAACGGAGAGGTCGAGCGCGACCGCGTCGGCGATGCGGGCGGCCATCAGCACCGCTTCGGGCGCGGGAAGTGAAATGCTGGCGCCGAGGTACAGGTGATTGGGATCGGCGAGGTGGATGGCGCTGGCGCAAATTTGGAAGTAGCGCGCGGCGACTTCGGCCAGAAAGGCGGCAGCGTCGGCGCGGTATGCGGCGGTAGGACTTGCCGGAGCGGCTTCGATCCGGTCGAAGGTTTTGACCCGTTTCATGCCCCAAGCGAGGGCCCAAGCGCGCGTGTTGTCGCGATAGCGAAGGCGGAGGAATTCGATCGCGTGCCGCCGGCCGGGCGATTCAGCGGGCAAGCGCAAATACATGGCCAACATGGAGGCATGACGCGAGCGCGCTTCGCTCCAGGGCATGTCGTCGTCGCTTAAATAGCCAACTAGCCAGTGATCCGTGGTGCGCGGCAGGCAGCCTTCATCGGCAACCTCTTGCGCATTCTTGGCGAAGGCGGGATCGAAAACGTCCAACGGGCGATCTTTTCGCCAATCGGCGCCGGAGTGCTCGGCAATGTGGAGATCCATGACATAGGGAACGCGATAGTTCCAAAGTGTTGGATCACTTTCTGGTCCGATCATATTGAAACGCCATAACTTCAAGCGCGCTAGGGCTTCGAAATCCCACGCGGATTCATCTGGATAGCGCACCTTTACGGATTGAAAGTAGGACGACGCCGCCGGGCCCCGATAGAGCATTCGATCGACGCCGGCCAGCATCGTGGTCTGGTCTTGGGGGTCGATCATCCACCAGACGCCGTCGCGATTTTCAACGTGAAAATAGCCCAACTGCGCCGCCGCCGGCAGCGACAGGAGCAAGGCGAGCATGCAAGAGGCCAACAGCCGGAACGGCAGCGGGGAGCAGGGGGCACATCGCCGAATGGGCTGGCGAGCGAGATTGCGAAAAACGGGCGGCATGCCTTAGCGGAATATACTCTCAATCTGAGATGCCGATTCGATTCTTAACGTGGTTGGGCTTGATCGTATTCTTGGGCCTGCCCGGGGGCGGGCCACGCCTGCGGTTGCATTTATTGGCATCGCACGTGGCCGTGGGACAGACGTTCGCGATCGAAGTGCGCGCAGCACAAGGTGGGCCGGCGGGCGGGACGGTGACGGTAAGCGCGGAAACCGCCGCCGGGAAGAATTTGTGGCGGCGCGAATTGACTTCGGCAACGGGCGACGTGTGGTCGCTACTGGCGGCGCTGCCGGCGCCAGGCCGGTATCGCGTCGTGGCACGCGCGAAGAGAAGCGACGAGGGGCGGAGCGAAGCCAGCGAGGATGTGACGGTCATTCCGCCGCCGCCTTCCTATTACGGCGGCGTGCTGGCGGTCGGGCAATGGGGCTTGCCCGACGCCTTGCAAGAGGCGCTGCGCGACCACGGCTTCGCAGTGCAGGAGGGCTTGACGCAGGGCGCGCCGCGGGTGATGGCCATCGCCGATCCCTTACTGGGCGGCAGCGATCCGGCCAAGCAATACCGGGCGATCTGGCAAACCGTCGCGGAAGGCGCGAATTTGCTACTGCTGAGCCCCCCGGCGCCGGACGCACTCAAGTTCTGGCCCTTCCAAGCGCGGCTGGTGCCATATCGCACCGCGTGCGGCACGGCGTGGACGCAAGGCTCCGCGCAGCTCACGGAGGGACTGCCGGCGACGGCGGCGGCGAATGTGTTGCGCCCCGACTTCGCCTTCGATTTAAGCCAAGCGGGCGCTATTGAACTCGAGGGCTTGCGGCAGCATTTGCTAGTGCGCGGCGGCGACGGCTACCCGGGCTGCCATGCGTGGTTCCGTTTTCGCTATGGAGAAGGTCTGGTGACAGTCTCGACGGTGCCGGTGCTCGAGCGTGGCAGCGACGCCTACATGCGGCGATACCTAATGAATTTGTTGAAGGTTGCCAACGCGGCGCCACGTGGCGCGGCCAAACCGGGCTTGGCTGCCGCATTCGCCCGCCATTTAGGCGGCCCCTAGCGGCTTAGCCTTGACTCGGGGCGGAGCGAGGCCGGCCGGCGGCGGAGGCGGCAGGGGTCACAGGGCGGCGGCGGGCTTGCAGGGCGGCCGGGTCATTCAGCGCTTGCATGGCCAGCGCCAAGCGGTTATTCACGCCCAGCTTGGAAAAAATCGTTTGCAGATGACTTTTGATCGTGCTCTCGCTGACGTGCAAAGCGGCGGCGATCTCCTTATTCGAGCGGCCGTGGACGATATGGCCCACGATCTGTTGTTCGCGCTCGGTCAGCGGCTTGGCCGACTCCAACACGGGTCGCTGGCGCAGCAAGTCAATGCCATCGGACAATACGTCCTCGGTGAAGTGACGCGCCCCGCGGGCCACGCGCTCCAGGGCGGCCACCACATGATCGAATGGTTCGGACTGATCCACGAAGCCGCGCGCGCCGCATAACAGCAGCTGTGCTTGCACCACGCGCGAGCAGCCGGTGCCCAGCACCAACACATCGAGGCCGGCGGCGAGGCGCTTGAGGTCGGTCAGTTCCACCGATTGATATTGCCAATTGAACAGCCAGAGAATGACGCGCCCGGAAGCGGGAGCCAGCGCGCGCGCCGCTTGCAGGCTGGCCAGCGGCTGGGCATCGATGCCGACCAAGCGCAACTTCTCGGCGAGCAAGCCGCTCGCCAGCTGATTGGAGTCGACGACCCGAGTTTCGATTTCGGCTGGGGAGCGGGGGAGCATGGGATCACTTGGCGTGCGCGGTCTTGAATCAAACCATATTGGCGGTTGCATTGCAATCGTGATCAAGACGTAACTTGTGCAGCGGCGTGCAGATGGTGTGCAGCACGGCGACTCGGCGACGTTAGGCGAGCCGAGGCGGAGGATCGCGATGAATTTCACTTGGCAATGAAGTAGCCGAGCCCCACCGCGGCGGTGGTGGCCAGGCTCTTGAGAGCGAAGAGGCTGGCGCTCTTGCCGTTGTTGCCGGGGACATAAAGAATGTCGTTGGCCTCGAGCAACGGATCTGGCACCTGGCGATTCATGATGCGGCGCAAGTTTAGCAGCAGCTCTTTGGTGCCGCCCTGCGGCGTGACGCGCACTAAGATGGCGTGTTCGGGTTTGCCATCGAGCTTCCAGCCATGCGCCAATGCGACGGCGGCGGCAGCGGTGAGGCGCTCGCCGGGCTGAAAGAGAAATGCGCCCGGGGCTTCGACCGCGCCGGCGACAAACACCTGGCCAGCGGGCAGGACTTGCACGGCATCGCCGGTCTCCAGCCATGGATTGGAGCTAGGATCGGCGCTGGCCAGGACGGCGGAGAGATCGAAGCGCCGCTTGACGACGGCGCCATGCGCATCGCGACGCGAGAGCAGAACCACGTTGCCGGCGCGGTCGGAGGCGCCGCCGGCGCGCAGCAAGGCGTCGAGCAAGGTCAACGGCTTCTCAGCCTGCAAAATGCCAGGCCGACGCACTTCGCCGCCGACGGTAATCGGATGACTGCGAATCAGCGATACCTGTACGGCGATCTGCGGATCCAGGGCGATCTGTTCGAGGCGCAGCGCGGCGGCCACGCCGCGAGCGATGGCGGCGGTGGTTAGGCCGGCCACCGGCAAGGGACGCTGAAGGTAGCCGAGATCCAGGGCACCGGCCGCATCCACCGCGGCGGTGCGGCTGAGCTCCGGCATGTCATAGGCCTGGATGGCCAGCACATCGCCGGGGCCGACGCGGAACGAGGCGGGGACCACCCAGTCGGACTGGAGCGCCGGAGTTTGCGGCTGCCACTGGGGGGTGGGCGGCGTTTGCTGCGCGGCCATCACGCTGCCCAGGGAAAGAAGAGTAGCCAAGGCAAACAGCGCAAGAGGGCGGCGACGAAGTGAAGTGCATGGGGGCATGGCTAGGCATCCTTGAGGGTAACGGCATCGACGGCAGGCGGGATCGCGGCCGGCGGATAGCGGCGCTCGCGCCGCTGGTAGTAGTCGTAATAAGCGCTGGTGCGCGCGCTCACGCCGTTGAGGGCGATTCCGGCCACGCAGGCGCGAACGTGGCGGAGCTGGTCGAGCGCATTGCGGGCGAATTCCCGCGGCGTGCGGCCGGCGCGTACTACGAGCAGCGCCGCATCGACGCAAGCGGCCACGCTGAGGGCATCGCTGAAGCCGAGCAACGGCGGGCAATCCACGATGACGAAATCGAAGCGGCACTTCAGCTCCTCGAGCAAGGGCGCGAAGCGCAGAGCCAGCAATTCCGGCTCGCCTGCCACCGCTGGTCCGGCTGGCAGCACTTGAAGGGAGGCAATGGTGGTGGCACGCACCGCCTCCTGCCAGCGGCCGGGCTGGTGCAGCAGCGTGCTCAAGCCGATTTGATTGGAGAGGCCGAAGAGGCGATGAATTTCCGGCCGCCGCAGGTCGGCATCGATCAGCAGCACCGAGGCCGAATGCAGGGCAAAGGCACAGGCCAGATTGGCTGCGACGGTGCTCTTGCCCTCCTGCGGCTGGGCGCTGGAGATCGCCCAGGAGCGCGCCGGCCGGGGCGCGGCGAAGAAGAGCGCGGTGCGCAGGCTTAAGATGGCCTCGGCAAAACCGGAACGCTCGCGCCCAGCGGCCCGGGCGGGCGCGGCCTCCGCGCTTATCGCGGGCACCGAGCCGCGAGCGAGGGGCTGGGGAATCAAGCCATGCAGTTCTTGCGTCTGCCGGACGCTAGGGAGGGACGCCAAAACTTCGTAGCGCAACCAACGCTGAACGTCGGCGGCGTCGGCCAAACTGCGACTGAGCCGGGTGGCGACCAGCGCCACGGCGACGCCCAGCGATGAGGACAGCAAAAAGGCGAGAAGCACCGCCAACAGGCGTGGCGGAGCGACGGGTAGCGGTTCGGGGCGAGCCAAGCCCACGATGCGCAGATTGTCGGCGTGATAGCCGGCGGCGATCTGCTCAGCACGCAGCCGTTGCAACAGATCTCCATACAGGCGCTGGTCGGTATCGGCCTCGTTTTTCAGCGCGCTGAAGGCCAGGGCTTGGCCGTTGAACGCTTGAATCGCGTGCTTTTGCGCGGCGAAGTCGCGTTGCGCCAGCGCCACCCGGCTGCGCGCAGCCAGGTCCTTGGCCTGGATCTGCGCGCGCAAATGCGCGCGCTCGCGCGCCACCGTGGCGTCGAGTTGGGCGGCTTGCCGCTCGGCCTGGCGATAAAGGAAATGGCCGGGCCCGTACTTGGCGGCGATGGCGGCCATTTTGACTTGCTGCTGCTGGGCGGCTTCCAGCAAGGGCTTGAGGGCCTCGCCGCGATCGGAGACGGCGAGCGCGTCCACGCTGCCGATGCGGGCCAAGGTCCAATCGGCCTCGACCTGCCGCTGCCGCGCCCGCTGCTGCTCCAAATCCTTGGCCAGCATGCCGAGGCGCTCGTTCATTACCCCGAAGCGATCGCTCGGGTCGACGATGTTGTGGGCTTGTGCATAAGCGTTGAGACGCTGTTGGCTGCGCTCCATTTGGGCGCGGAGGTCATCGAGCTGGCTGCTCATGTAGCGCGAGGAAGCTCCGAGCGCGGTGGCGCGCGAGATGTATTCGTGATCGAGCAGTTGCCGAGCCAGCTCGTTGGCCACGGCGGCGGCGACCTGGGGAGAGCGCGCGCGATAACTGATGTCAATCAAAAGCGTGAATTCTTCGGGGGCAACCGTCTCACGACGCAGGAAGTTGCGCACGAGAATCGGAGAGACCGGACTGTCACCGACGCTACCGGGACGATCCAGTGAGTTATCTTGAAGTTCCGGCAGTGACTGCAAGTGCAACTTGATGATTGTCAGCGTGGCTACGGCGGCGCTTCTCGCTTCACCGGCTTCGGTTTGGACCAAGATATCGGTGTTGGTCGGCCGGGCGCCGTTGGCACTATCGCCGACGACGTTCATCGGCGCGCTTGGGTCAACGCGAACCACGGCGGTGGATTGATACCAAGGCGGCATGCGCCAAACGACGATGGCAGTCAGCGTGGTGGCAAGCACGACGAACAGGACGATGGCCGCCCAATAGCGGCGAATGCCGGCCCAGACACGCAGCAAGTCCTCGGCGTCTTCGCGATCCGCAGGGGCCGGATAGGCGTCCTCGGCGCGCGGCAGCAGGGCGGCGGACGATGAGGGTTCGAGAGCGCGGTTCAATTCATCGGAGCGGGGATTCATGGTTGATGGTTGGCGTGGCGGCGAGCGAAGTAGCCAGGGCGCGGGCGCGGATCCAGCCCGTTGGCCGGGGCGGCAAAGCGGTGACGCCGGCTGCGGCGATCACCGCGAAGGTCGTGAGCAAGGCAGGAATGTGAAATAAGAAATCAATGCCGGCATGCAGCAGAAAGGCCGCCGCCGCGATGCGGAAGGCGACCAGGCGGAGGCGGTCGGCGGCGGGCGGCGACGCCGCCAGCGCCGCCAAGGCGCGGGCCTCGGGCGGATGCGAGTCGCGAGGCAGCTCCGGCGCGCGCCGCCAGGCGGCGGCGAGGGCCAGCGCCAAGGCCAAGAGCAGGATGGTGCCGACGAGTCCGGATTCCGCCCACCATTGCGCGTACTCATCGTGAGCGAAGCCGAAGCGCAAGCCATTGTCGAAACGAGCGAAGCGAGGATAGACGGCCGGCCAGGCGCCCAGGCCCCAGCCGAGCCAGGGCCGATCCATGCCCATTTGTAAGCTCGAGACGTCCAAGTTCACGCGCGTGGCCGCGTCCACTTCGGAATGGCCGAGGCGCTGCCATAGCGGGCCAACGCCCACGGCCAGGGAAAAGGCGATCACGAGAAGCGCAACCGCCAAGCCGATCCTGCCGCCGCCGGGATGGCGGCGCAGCAACAGCAGCGAGAAGGCCGCCAATTCCACGGCTACGGCGAAGGCACCGCCGCGGGACGCCGACAAGACCACGGCGGCGATCATGAGGGCGGGCGCGAAGGCCCAGGCGCCGGCGCGCACGGCAGTGCGATGAGGCAGCAAGGCCATGGCCAGGCCGGCGGGGAGGAGCAACTCCATGCAGGCGGCGAAGTCGTTGTGGTTGACGAACGAGCCGACCGGCGTCCCCGCGGCAACGTGATGCACGCCCCAGATCCAAGCAGGCGATGCGAGAGACTGCACGATGGCGGCGGCGGCGAGAAACGCGCCGCCGATTGCCGCAAACGAGAGCAGCCGGTCGAGGTAGCCGCGGTCGCGCGCCGAGGCCCGCCAGACGAGACCGAATGCGGCCACTGCCGCCAAGATCTCGAGAAATTCCGTTTGCGTCGCCACGGCATCGGCGGTGCTTCGCACCGCAAGCTGGAAGAGCGGCAATGCCAGGAGCCCCGCCAGCCACCAGGCGGCACGAGCGGGGCGGGGTCCCGGCAGCCACAGTTCCACGCCGGCGGCCAGAAACAGGGCCGCGAACACGGGCAAATACCATTGCGGCTGCACGCCGCCGAAGGCGGCAATCAACACTGCGGCCGCGAGCCACGGAACCAGGCCGAGGCCGCGCACCCAGACGCCGGAGGCAGGCGAAGTCACGGCCGGTTTCCTCCGACGGCGGCCGCGGGCCGCACAGCGAAAGCGCGCAGCAGCTCCACTCCGCGAAGCGGCATCTCTCCCAGCGGACGCCGGTAGCCGATGCGGAGACGAAAGCTGGCGGGGCGCCGCGGCACGACAAAGCGACCCGTGACGGTTTGCCAATCCGGCGTGGCCGGGGCGGCCAAGCGGATCAGTTCGCGTCCAGCATTGGTTTCGATGCCGACGAAAACGCCGCTCGCATTCGCCGACCGGGCGCGGGCGGCGAAGCGAAGCCAATAGGAAGCGCCCGGCGCCAACAGCAGCCATTGCTGGGCCAAGGCGGGAGTTTCGTCCAGCAGGCCGTGGAACTCCAACTGCAAGCCGCTACCGTGGGCGGGAAAGACAAAGGGGCCACAATCGGGACAGAGCCGCCAAGCCAGAGGACTGGCAACCGCGACATTCTCCCCTATGCGCCTCAGTTCGGGATCGGCGACAAGTTGGCCGTCGCGAGGTCCCCAGTCGGGCGGAAACACGCCGGCGGCTAGACCGCTTTGCCATCCGCGGCGCGCGGCATCACCGGCGCCGGAGGCCAGCAGCATTTTCAGGTACTGCGCGGCAAGCGGGCGGCGCGAAGGATCGGCGGCGGCGCGACAAGCGGCGGGGCCTTCCGACTCGCTATCGGCGGCGAGCAGGCGGGGCCACTGCGACGCCAGTGCCGCCGGGGCGGCCCGGCCCATCAAGTCGGAAAAGTAGCCGTCCTCCAGGCGTTGCGATTGCAGGCAATTTGGCGCCTCGGCGCGAGCGGTGGCGACCGTTGCCGAGACGGGCCGCCAATCCCCGGCGGCGGCTTGCCGCAAAAAAGACAACGTGGCCGACAGCCGCCGCGCGGGCGCGATCGAGAGGGCGCGGGCGGCTTGCCGCCAAAAGCCGGCGGAGTCGCCACTCAGCAGGAGGAGATTGGCGTCGTTCCAGGCCGCTTCAAACTCGCGGCTGCGCTTCAGCATGGCCGCCATGCTGGCGCGAGCCGGCCCCAATTCTCCGCGTTCAACTTGGATTTGCGCCAGAATCTGCCAGTTGCGCCAGTCGGCGGGCTCGACGCGCACGGCTCGCCAGGCGGCCCGTTCCGCCGCCGCCGGCCGCGCCAGCAAGTGGGCCTGGGCCAGCGCTCGCCAGGCTGGCGCGGATCGAGGCGCAACGGCGACAGCCGAAGGCCAATCGGCGGCGGCGTAGTCGCGCGCGAAGCGCCCTTCTTGGATAGTCCAAGCCAAGCCGAGAACGATCATGCCGAGCGCTGCCAAGCGGGCCGCAAAGGCGATACCGCTGCCGCCGGCCAGGCGAAGGCGAATGCGATGCAGCCAGCAACGCGGCAGGGTTCGAATTCGTGATAAAAAGCGCGGCATGCACGCCGAACCGGGCGCGTTACGGTTGCGTGGGCGAGGCGGAAGAGGAGTGGCCCCCGCCCAAAGCCAAGCCGGCGGCGACCGCCGCCGCGGCGCCGACTCCCACCGCGATCCAAACGACATTGTGTTTCGGGGGTGGTTGATCGCTGGCGCTGTGTCCCTGTTCTTGGTCCTGCTGCACTTGATAGGTCACGGCCGTACCGGGCATGACGGTAATGGGACGCGCGAAACCTTCCAGTTGCAACGATCCGCGAATGGCATGCAGGTAGGCGCGGCCGCTAACGAGCAGAGTCGCCTCGTACTCGGAAGCGCCGAGGGGATGAATCCGATAGTGGCCTTCACGAGTGGCGGTGGAGCCGTTTACATGCGCATAGCCGTGGCGCAAATCCAGGCTGAATACCGCAATGGATGCCGCGGTCTTGTGCCCTAATTGAATGCTGTCCTGGCCCCAACGCAGATTGGCCGCGCCCTGGGGTGACGTGCTGATGCGATCGCCCCGCAAGAGAATTGCGCCAGCTTGCGCGGGGCGGCCGTTGACGAAGGCAGCGTCAGCGGCGCTGAGCTGCACCGGCGGCATGGTGGTCATGCCGGTTAATAGCAGTGAGAGAGCGAGGCAGAGCCAACCGGTGCGCAACCGATCCATCTTAGAACCTCATCTTTGGCCACAGGGCCAAAACAAAAATGGGAGCGCGTGAAGTATTGCTTCCGAGCGGCAAAAAGACAATCGGCCAGGAGTATATGGGTTGGCCCCATCCTTCGGATCACGCTGCGCGCTGCATCATTCCTTCGGACTAGGCCGAAACAGCTAAGGCGAAACGCCGAACCTAGCCGATGGGCGAGAGTCCGGCGGCGCGCAACTGCGCGTTGAGCTGGGCCAAGGAGGCGCCGCGCAGCCGGTGCCAGCGGCCTTCGAGGCCGGACCAGACCTGGCGCTCGTGGGCGACGGCTTGGATCGCCTGCTGGGTAGGCGCCACGTCGGCGCCCTGCAATAGATTCATCAGCGCGAAGGAATTGAAACGCGCGGCGGTGAGAGTGGGCGGACTGCCGGAGGCGGCGGCGAAAAAGAAGGCGAAGCGCCCGCGGCCGCCGCCGCCCGCGAGATCTTGCGCCTCTTTGTCGAAAGCGGCAAGCGCGGCGGCGGCACCGGTGCCAGCGCTGGGCTGCCGTTGCTTGACCTGATCGCGCAACTGGCGCAGCCGATCTAGGGCTTGGCCGGCAGCCACGGCGATGTCGTACATCTGTTTCGAGAGGCGATACTGGGCGGCCAGGCCGGCGGCCGGCGTGTGCACGCGCGGATCCATGCGGACGGTGAGCGGTTGCGAGTAGGTGCGGCCGGCGACGGCGAGGGTGACGGTATAGGCTCCGGGCAGGACCCAGGGCGAGGTAGGCGCGGGGCCGGTCTCATGAACGACCGCTTGCATGGGATAGCGCGCGGGCATGCCAGGCGCCGGCGTAATGTGCAGGTCCCAGATGAAACGATGCTCCCCAGCCAGCGCCGATAAATGTTCGGCGGGGCGCACCCAGTAGGTTGGAATATCGAGGCGGGGATCGATTCGAGGGATAGGGTCGTCGCTTGAATAGCTTCGCACCAGGCTGCCGTCGGCGGCGCGGATCGCAAGCTGTACCGGACCGGCAGCCGCGCTTGGCAGGTAGTAGTCGAGGATGGCGCCGTCTGGCGGATTCTGCCCGGCGGGCACATCGGGCGGGAGAGGCGTATCGGTGTTCTCGTCCCAGCGCACGCGCCAGGCAGTCGCGGGGCGATAGAGATAGGGATGGCCGGCGGCGCCGGCGGCCCGGATTTGGCGCAGCGGAGTGATGTCGTCGAGAATCCAGAAGCCGCGCCCGTGCGTTCCAGCGATAAGATCGTCACCCTTGATTTGCAGGTCGCGGATCGACGTAGCGGGCATGTTCAGGCGCAGCGATTGCCATTGCGCGCCGTCGTCGAAGGAGACATAAACCTGATTTTCGCAGCCGGCGAAGAGCAGGCCCGGGCGCTTGGGGTCCTCGCGCACGACGTTGACGGCCGCGCCGGCGGGAATGCCGCCGACGATCTCGGTCCAGGTCCTGCCGCCGTCATGGGTGCGGTAGATGTGGGGGCTGAGGTCGTCGAGACGAAACGTATTTATTGCCGCGTAGGCGGTCTGGGCGTCGAAATGGCCGGCCTCGAGGGCGGAGACCTTTTGCCAGGTGGTCAACTGCGGCGGGGTGACGTTGCTCCAATGCCCGCCGCCGTCGCGGGTGACCCAGATCAAGCCATCGTCGGTGCCGGCCCAGATTAGGCCCGGCTTGAGCGGCGAGGGAGAGACGGCATAGATGACGCCGCGATCCGTCGGGCGAGCGGCGGGCGTGCCGGCGTATTGGCCGAGGCTGGGCGGGTCTTGCCAAGTCTTGCGGCTGAGATCGGGGCTGATTTGCCGCCAGCTATCGCCGCCATTGCGAGTCTCCCAGAGGGTATTGCCGGCATAGAACAGCAGATGGGGATCGAGGGGCGAGAAGATCAGCGGCGCGGTGCGCAAGGCGCGGAACGAGCGGGAACGCAGCGCTTGCGGGGCCACGTCGGCAGCCTGGCCGGTGCGGCGGTCGAAGCGGGTGAGCTTGCCGCCGAATACCAAGTTCGAGTCGAGCGGATCGGGGGCCACGGCGGCGTATTCCTCGGCGCCCACGGGCAGCCAATCGCGGACGGTGATCTCGCCCCAGTTGCCGCGGCTCGACACGCAGACCGAACCGCTATCCTGCTGGCCGCTGCAAACTCGGTATGGGAAGGCGTTGTCGGTCGCGACGTGATAGACCTGGGCCGTGGGCTGGTTGTACCAAGAGCTCCAGCTGTGCCCGCCGTTGACGGAGATGATGGCGCCCTGATCGCTGCCGACAAGCAGGACGGCGGGGTTGCCGGGATCGATCCAGACGCTTTGATAGTCGTCGCCGCCGGGAGCGCCGCGCAGCCCGGTCCAGGTGCGGCCGCCGTCGGCCGATTTCCATAGCACCGGCGTGCAGACATAGACGACGTCGGGGTTTTTCGGATCGACGACAGGGACGGGCAAATCGCCGCCGCCGATGCGCGAGTTGGGGCGCGGATCGTCGGTGATGCGCGTCCAGTTGGCGCCGGCATCGTCGGAGCGATTGAAGCCGACGCTGCGGCCGGCAGCGACCGAGGCGTAGAGGCGCGAGGGCTGGCTGGGCGCGATGGCGATGTTGACCTGGGTGACGCCGGTGGGTAAGCCCTGTGTCAGCGGCTGCCAGGTCGAGCCACCATCCGTGGATTTGAATAGGCCGCCGTCCGCCCCGCCGAATTCGCCGTTTTCCCACGGTCCTTCCTGCGCCTGCCACAGGGCGGCGTAAACCACGGTGGGGTCGGAGGGATCGATGGCGACATCGGAACCGCCGGTGTAGGGGTTTTTATAGAGGACACGCTCAAAGCTTTGGCCGCCGTCCGTGGAGCGGTAGATGCCGCGCTCGGGGTTGGGGCCGTAGGGATGGCCGAGGACGGCCACGAAGAGGCGGTTGGGGTCGCGGGGATCGACGGCAATTTTGGCGATCTGTTGGCCATCGCGCAAGCCGAGGTGGACCCAGGTGCGGCCGGCGTCGGTGGATTTGTAGATGCCGTCGCCGACGGAGAGATCGGGGCGGTGCAAGCCTTCGCCGCTTCCCACATAAATCACGTTGGGATCGGAAGGAGCGACGACCAGCGCGCCAATCGAGCCGGTGGGCTCGTGATCGAAGATGGGCTTCCAGGTGCGGCCGTAGTCGGTGCTTTTCCAAACGCCGCCATCCACGGCGCCGATGTAGAAAACGTTGGGTTCGCCGACGACGCCGCTGGCGGCGCGGGTGCGGCCGCCGCGATAAGGGCCGATGCCGCGCCAGCGCAGGCCGGCGAAGAGGCTCGGGGACGGCGACTGGGCGAGGACGGGAAAAGCACCGGCGAGGCAAAGCAGGCCAGCGGCGTAGAGAAGCGGGCGAAGGCGGCGCATAGGAGCTCCGGTCGGGGAACGTTGCAGTGTAGTTGAATTTTGGGCGTGGCGATAGGCGTCGCATAGCGTCGTTGGCAGTCGCTCGGCCTCCTTCACGTACACCTGGGTACGCTCAGTCGGCCTCGCTCCTGCCGCCTCGCCCTGCTCGCCTCTCGCCACGCTCCGATGACATGGTGGGTTGCGGCGCCGGCGCGGCGGCAGTTGAGGTGCGGGCGCGGCGATAGGCGTCGCATCGCGTCGTTGTCGGGCAGCCGGGCTTGCTCACGCGAGGCATCACTTGGCGCTCTGCTGCGCTTCGCTTCTGGGTACGCTGCGCCGCCCGGCTGCCCTCCGCCTCGCCCTGCTCGCGGCATTTGTTGGCGCTCCGCTGTGCTTCGCTTGGCCGCGCTCGGGTGTGGTTTGTGGGTGCGGGCATCCTCTCGGCGGCAGTAACGGTTGCGGGCGTGGCGATAGGCGTCGGAGAAGAGGGGCTAGGGGTCAGGGATCAGGGATCAGCAGAGAGGACTGGGCGCTGGCAGCGGGTCGTGGGTCATCGCCCAGGAAGGAGGCAGCGGGCGGCGTACTCGGAGGCAGTTGGAGCGAGATCGGCGGCATCGAGTTGCGGAGGCGGGGGACGGCAGAGCAACATGAGGAGCATGGCATGGACACGGCGAGAGTTCTTGGCGAGGACGGGTCTGGGGATGGGAGCGGTGGCGGCGGCATGGCCGGCGATGGCATTGAGCGCACCAGAGGCGGGCGAAAACCTGGTGATGCCGGCGCAATTGGCGGAGCGGCTGCGGCGGCACGAACGGATGCTGATCTTGCAGGTCGGCTTTGCCACGCTGTACCGCGCCGCCCACATTCCCGGCAGCGAGTACGCTGGTCCGGCTTCGAAGACCAAGGGGTTGGCGGCCCTGCGGCGCCGGCTGGGGCGGGCGCGGCGCGATCGCGCGGTCGTGCTCTACTGCGGCTGCTGTCCGTGGCGGAAGTGCCCGAACATTCATCCCGCCGCGGCAGCGGCGCGCCAGCTTGGCTGGCGCCGCATCGAGCTGCTCTATTTGCCCGACAGCTTCGCGCAAGACTGGGTGCGAGCGGGGTATCCGGCCGCCGGGCGGGATTTTCCGACTCCGGCCTAGGCGGCGCGGCGGCTGGGGGGCGCGGCGCCGAGCAACGAGACGACGGCGGCGTTCAGGTCGACGGCGCGCAGATGCGGCGGGTGCATGGCGGGATGAAAGGCGAGATCGTCATCGCGTATCCAGACGGTGAGCAAGCCGGCGTGATAGCCGCCCTGAATGTCCCAACTGTGGGCGGAAATCAGTGCGGTCTCTTGTGGGCGCGCGTTCATGATGCGAGCGGCGAGGCGATAAACCTCGGCGGCGGGCTTAAAACGCCCGACATCTTCGGCCGAGGCGATGGGGTGATGGGCGCTCCACAAGCCGGCCCGCTCGAGCATGCGGCGGACCAGGCGGGGTCCGAGGTTGGTGGCGAAGCCATAGGGCACGCCGGCGCGATCCAAGTGGTGGCAGGCGGTGCCGGCGTAATGATCGATATCCAGCGCCGCGAAGCCCTCGGTGACCCAGTGCGCTCGTTCCATGTCGAAGGCGATGCCATGCTCGCCCGCCAGCACCCTGAGCGAGGCTGCGGCGACATGGTCGAACGGCGTGAAGCTGCCGGTGGTTTCCAGGGCCTGCGCGTCACGGAGCGAGCGCGCCATCCAGAGGGGAAGGCACTGCGGGGGCAAGCCGGCGCGTTGCAGGCGCGTCCGCAAGGGCGCGAGCGGGAAGAGCGTTCCCAACAGGTCGAAGACGACGGCGGAACAAGTGAGCGTGGCCACATTCATAAGATGCCGCGAGCGAAGATACCGTCGCGGGTCGGCACGCGAGTCCGCGCTGCGATGGGTTGGATAGTGCGCTTCGATCCGCGGCTCAATCGAGGATGGGTTCGCCGCTAACCGGGCAGACCCAAGCGGAAAGATGCCCCAGTCCGCGCGCATCCACGCTGGCAGGCAAGGTGATTTCGCGCAGGGGCTGGCCATGGAGCCGGCATATCCACACACCGTTTTCATCGCGCTCGCGGCCGCAGCGCGTCGATTGGGAGGCTTGAGTGATCTCGGCCATGGCGTCGTGCCGGCTCAGCGGTCCTGGCGGAAGCGTGTCGGGGTCGAACCGACCGCCCCATCATCGACGGGGCCACTGGTTTTGAAGACCAGGACAGCCACCGGGCCGCATGCGCTTCCTCCGGCATTCTAACAAAGACGCGGTCAGCGGCTTTGTGGGACAATCAGCAGGCGCAAGGGCAGAGGAGACAGGAGTTATGCCCAAGGCGAAGACCCGGCCGGAAGCGGTAGCGGATGCAGCGCTGCGGCGCCAATTGACGGAACTGCTGCGCGGCGGGCACGCGCATGTGACCTTCGAAGCCGCGGTGCAGGGCATCGCGCCCGCGGATCGCGGGCGGCGCGCGCGCGGGCTGCCGCATAGCGCCTGGGAATTGCTGGAACACCTGCGCATCGCTCAGTGGGACATCCTGGAATTCAGCCGCAACGAACGGCACGTCTCGCCGAGTTTTCCCGACGGCTACTGGCCGATGCAGGCGGCGCCGCCGAGGGCCGCCGCCTGGGCGCATAGCGTGCGCGCCTTCCAGGCCGATCTGGAAGCGATGGTGGCGCTAGTCAACGCGCCCGAGAGCGATCTGCTTGCCGCATTTCCTCATGGCGAGGGCCAGAATCTGCTGCGCGAGGCCTTGCTGGTGGCCGACCACAACGCCTACCACTTGGGGCAATTGGTGATGTTCCGCCAGCTACTCGGCAACTGGCGGGGCTAACCGAGCGGCTGTGGCGGCGGCGCTGCTCTTCGAGCTGAAGCCGCGCGATCCGGCGGCGCTGGGCCTGGCGATCGCCGGCTTGGCCACGATTGCGCTGGGGGCGAGCCTGGGTCCGGCGTGGCGGGCGGCAAAGCTGGATCCGATGATGGCGCTGCGGTACGAGTAGCGGCGGCATTAATCGCGGGCAAAATGGCGCTCGACGCGAGCCAGGTCTTCGGCGGTATCCACGCCGATCGAATCGAAGGGCGTCTCGGCGACCGCGATGGGCCAGCCGTTTTCGAGAAAGCGCAACTGCTCGAGCCGCTCCGCGGTCTCGAGGGCACCGGCGGGCCACGCGCGAAAGGCGTCGAGGGCGCGGCGGGAGTAGGCGTAATAGCCGAGGTGCTTCCGATATAGCGGCGGGCCCTCGCGCGGGTAAGGAATGGGGGCGCGCGAGAAATAGAGGGCGCGGCCGCGGCGATCCAGGACCACTTTGACGATGTTGGGCGCGTCGGCTTCGGCGGCGGCGAGCGGCGTAGAGAGCGTTGCCACCTCGATGTCGGGGGCGGCGAAGAGGGCGTCGAGCAGGGCGTCGAGCATCTCCGCCCGCACCATTGGCTCGTCGCCTTGAATATTGACGACGGCTTCGATTTCGGGCGAGGCCGCCAGGACCTCGCCGATCCGATCGGTGCCGGAGGCGTGGGCGGAGGAGGTCATGGCTATCGGAATCGCCGCCTGGCGGCAATAGGCGGCGATCTCGTCGGCATCGGTGGCTACCAGTACCTGGCGCAAGCGGCCGCAGGCGCGCGCGCCCTGGTAAACGCGGGCGATCATGGGCACGCCGGCGATGGGGCGCAGCGCCTTGCGCGCCAGCCGGGTCGAGGCCAGTCGCGCGGGAATGATTCCAACAACCGCGGCAGTGGAATGCACCTGCCAATTCTAACGGCCCCGGCGGCGCGCGCTAAAAGCGAACCGATTCGGGCACAACCAAGACGTCGCTGCCGTAGTAGGCGCGTATGGCGGAGATGCTCGAGCCGGAAGCGTTATCGAGGAGGTTGTCCGGCAGGTAGGCGACCTTGCGTCCCAGCGCGGCCGACCAGCAAAGGCGGGCGGCGACGATAGCCAGCACCGAGCGCGCGGCCAGAATCTCGCTCGAGCCGACGGCCTCGGCCGGCTGGCCGGGATGCGCGCGCAAGTACTCGTCCAGGGTAAGGACCATGGCGGCTGCGCTTATTTTATCGTCCTAGCCGGGGTAGGTCGGGATGTTCTGCTCGACCTTGAAGGCGATCAGCGCGGCTTGGGCGGCCCAATCGGTGGCGGGGAACTGCCGCGCGGCGCGAGCGGCGTCGGCAAGCGCCTGGGCGCGGTAGTGGGCGGCCTTGCCGGCATCCGCGTGGGCGCCGGCGCGATACAGCGACCAGGCGGCGCTATCGCGATAGACGATGTCGTAAGCGGCCTCGGCGCTGCGCGGTCCGGCCGGGTACGTCTTGAGGTAGTCGCGGAAATGATCGATTTCCTTGCCGATACAGTTGGGCTTGTCGTCCCAGATGCCGCAGGTCAGCTTGGTTTGCAGCAAGAGGAAGTCGGCGCGCGCCGCCCAAGGCGTGCCGGGGAATTTGGAGCGCACGCGGCGCAGCAGGGAATCGTCGGGAAAGCGACGCTGGCTGGGATCGGCCACGACCGGCATATCGGAGAGGCCGAGCTGCCAGCGAATCTCGGCGGCGCGAAACAGCGCCTCGCCGGCCAGAGAGCTGGAGGGGAAGTTGTCGTAAACGCTGTAATAGAGCCGGGCGCCGTCTTCGGCCGCTTGGCGCTGCCCGGAAGCGCTTTCGGCGCGCTGCTCGAGCTGGGAGGCGGCGCCGAAGAGAATTTCCGCGCCATCGGGCTGT
Organism: Terriglobales bacterium; assembly: GCA_050746125.1. Taxonomy (GTDB): domain Bacteria; phylum Acidobacteriota; class Terriglobia; order Terriglobales; family SCQP01; genus JAJPKR01. The sequence goes on from JBOGKX010000083.1 coordinate 34,436, forward strand.
CCCGGCCGCACCAGCCCTTGATCGAGGATCCAGCCGGATCGGCCCGCGAAGACCTGGGCGTATTGGTGGGCGACGTTGAGCAGGGCGATCTCCTGGCCGGGGCGGACCTCGCCGACGACGGGCGAGGAGGGATCGGGGTCTACGCGCAAGGTGGCGCGTTCGACGGCGACGGCTCGCTGCGGCGCCAGAGGCGAGGCCGCGGCGGTGGTTTGCGCCGGCATGGGCGCGGCGGCGCAACACAGCGCCAGGGTGGCGAGCACGACGGCGATCCGGCAACGGCGCGGCGGGAACATAGCAAGACGCGCACGAGCGCGCTAAACCTCCATGATCACCGGCAAGATCAGCGGGCGCTTGTTGGTCTGCTTGAGCAGGAAACGCTTGAGGTCGCGGCGAATGCGCTCCTTGATCAACGACCAGTCGCCGCGCTCTTCGGCACTCGAGGCTTCCATTGACTCACGCACGCGGTCCCGGGCGCGGCCGATGAGGCCATTGGCCATTTCCGGGCTCACGAAACCGCTGATGACGATCTCGGGATCGTTTTGCAATTTGCCGCTGGTTTTGCTGATGGCCAGGATGGGCAGCACGATGCCGTCCTCGGCGATGTGGCGGCGATCGCGAATCACGACATCTTCGACCAACTCATCGGCGCTGCCGCCGTCGATCAAGACGCGGCCGACCGGCACCGTGCCGGCGCGAACCAGGCCCTGGGCGTCGAGTTCCAATACCTCGCCGTCCTCGCATTGGTGCGCTTCGAGGCGTGGAATGCGCAGGCTGCGCGCCAATTCGGCATGGCGGTAGAGCTGGCGAAACTCGCCGTGCACGGGAATGAAATAGCGCGGACGGACCAGGCTAATCAGCAGCTTGAGCTCTTCCTGGCTGGCGTGGCCGGAGACGTGCACGGGCTGGCCGTCGCCGGTTTCGTAGACGACTTGCGCGCCGCGGCGATAGAGATGGTCGATCATGCGGAAGATCGCCTTCTCGTTGCCGGGGATGATGCGCGAACTCAAGACCACCGTGTCCCCGGCCGCGACTTCGACGGCGCGATGGTTATTGACGGCGACGCGGGCCAGCGCCGACATCGGCTCGGCCTGGCTGCCGGAGATCACCACCACCACGCGCTCGCGCGGCGCGTCGCGCAGATCCTGCTGGCGCAGCAGCAGGCCGTCGGGAATGCGCAGGAAGCCGAGCTGGTGGGCGATTTCGGTGTTGCGCTCCATGCTGCGCCCGAGGAAACAGACCTTGCGGCCGTATTCGCGGGCCAACTCGAGAGCCAACTGGATGCGGTGGATCGAGCTGGTGAAACAGCAGACGAAGATGCGGCCATCGGCGCGCGAGAAAATTTCTTCGAAGCGGGCACGCACGGACTGTTCGCTGGCGGTGTAGCCGCGGCGCTCGACGTTGGTGCTGTCGGCGAGCAGGGCCAAGACGCCGCGCCGGCCGTAGTCGGCGAATTTGTGCAGGTCGAAGGGAATGTTGTCGGTGGGAGTGGGATCGATCTTGAAGTCCCCGGTGTGGATGACGATGCCGGCGGGCGTGGTCAGGGCGATGGCGCAAGCGCCAACGATGCTATGCGTGACGTGAATGTACTCGATCGAGAAGGGGCCGAGTTGGAAGGGCTCGCCGGAGCGCACCACGATGCGCCGGGTGGAGTCGAGCATGTCGTGCTCTTCGAGGCGGGCTTCGACCATGGCCAGCGTGAACTCGGTGCCATAGATGGGCACGGGCAGATCGTCGAGAACGTAAGGCAGAGCGCCGATGTGATCTTCGTGGGCATGGGTGAGCAAGATCGCGCGCACCTGCGGGCGATGCTCGACTAGGAACGAAGTGTCGGGAATGACGATGTCGATTCCCAGCAATTCGGGTTCGGGAAACATGAGGCCGGCATCGATGACAACCATGTCATCGCCGTAGCGGATGGCCATCATGTTGAGGCCGAACTCGCCCAGGCCGCCGAGCGGAATTAGTTCCAACTTGGGGGACACACTCTCATTTTAACGGACGCGGCGGGGCTGGACCGCTTGCAGAGCGCGAAAGAGGGCGATGAGGCTGGGCACGGCGCACTCTTCGGCGCGGGTATTGATGGATAAGCCCAGGGCTGCCATGGCGGTGGAGACGCGCTCGGGCGGGGCCAGCGCGCCCAAGTTGCCGGCCAGGCGCTTGCGCTTGTGGGCGAAGACGGCGCGCAAGAAGGCGTAAAAGGCCTCGGTTTCGGCGCCTGGACCGGTCAGCGGCGCGATGAAATCGAACCGCAGCAGCGTGGAAGTGACCTTGGGGGCGGGGCGAAACGCGCCCGGCGGCAGGTCGAAGAGGCGGCGCGGGCTGGCATGCAGCTGACAGACGGCGGAGAGGAGGCCGAAACTCGGGCGGCCGGGGGGCGAGGTGACGCGCGTCGCAACTTCTTTTTGCATCATTAAAGTAGCGTCGGTGAACGACGCGGCGGCGGCGAAGAGGTGGAAAAGGATCGGGGAGGTGACGTAGTAGGGGAGATTGCCGAAGACGCGGCGGCGGGCCGCCGGGACCGCCGCTGCAAGCGAGGTCAGGTCGGCGGCCAGAATATCGCCCTCGACGACCCGCACTCGCGGGCCGGGGAAGCGGGTGCGCAGCTTCCCGGCCAGCGCCCGGTCGAGTTCGACGATCGTCAATTGGCAGCCGCTCGCCGCCAGCAAGGCCGATACGTCGCCGCGGCCGCCGCCGATCTCGATGATATGGTCGCCGGGCTCGGCGCCGACCGCTTCCGCCACGCGCCGCTGCCAGTTGGGGGCGACGAGAAAGTTCTGGCCGAGGCGTGGGCGCATGCAACGAGGGTACAGGCTGCGGGCGCGCCGTGGCAGCCGGCATTACCGGCGCGGCCACCGTCGGCTGCTCGGGGCCACGATTGGGGCTGCGACCAATTGAGGGCGGCGACATCCAATAGAATGTTTAGAGCAGGGCAGATCATTAGGACGAGGACCATGGCAGCCAACATTGTGGAATTGAACGACGCGAATTTTCAGACGGAAGTCTTGCAATCCGACCAGCCGGTGCTGGTGGACTTTTGGGCCAGTTGGTGCGGGCCGTGCCGGCAAATCGCCCCGCACGTCGAGGCGGTAGCCACCGAGTTGACCGGCCAATTGAAGGTCGGCAAGTTGAACGTGGACGAAAACCAAGCCACGGCGTTTCAGTACCACGTGCAAGGCATCCCGACCCTGTTGCTGTTCAAGAACGGGACGGTGCAGGAGCAGATCGTCGGTTATGTGAACAAGGACGCCATCAAGCGCTCCCTGGACCGGCATCTAGCAGTTCGCGGCTAAGGTCGGTCGCGAGCGAGAGATGCGAAGGCGGCGCCGCGAGGTTTCGCGGTTGCCGCCTTTTTTGCGCCCAAGGTACCATGGAGCGCGGTGAGGTCGCGGCGCCGGCTGAGCTGGGCGCCGCAAAAGAGGAGATTCATTGAAGAAGCGAAGCGAGAGCGCTTCCGCGGGAAGCAGCGGGCGGGCTGCGGCTCCATGCCTGGTTGTGGTGGGGGCGCAGTGGGGCGACGAAGGCAAGGGCAAGGTCGTGGACCTGCTGGCCGCCCATTTCGCCTGGATCGCGCGTTACCAAGGCGGCCACAACGCCGGGCATACGGTGGTGGTGGAGGGGCGGCGGTTCATTTTGCAGCTCATTCCCAGCGGCATCTTGCGGCCGCACTGCCGAGCGGTGATCGGCAACGGCGTAGTGGTGGATCCGCGGGCGTTGGTGGATGAGATCGCCGCTCTCGAAGCCGCCGGCGTCGAAGTCAGCGGCAAGCTCTTCATTTCGCTGCGGGCGCACGTGATCCTGCCTTACCATCGCATGATCGAACTGGCGGCGGAGAGCGCGCCCGGCCGGGTCAAGATCGGCACCACGTCGCGCGGTATCGGGCCGACCTACGAGGACAAGATGGGGCGGCGCGGGTTGCGCATCATCGACCTGTTCGATGCGGCGCTGCTGCGCGCGCACGTGGCCAACGCAGTGGCGGAGAAAAACGCCGTGGCGGGCGCGCTTTACGGCGCTCAGCCGCTCGACGCCGGGCGCATGTTCGAGGATTATCGCGAGTTGAGCGAGCGCATCCGCCCGCTGGTGCGCGACACGGCGCAACTGCTGAACCAGGCGGCGGCGGCGGCCGAGCCGATCTTGCTGGAAGGGGCGCAGGGGGCGATGCTCGACATCGATCACGGCACCTATCCCTTCGTGACGTCCTCATCGACCACCGCCGGCGGCGCTTGCACCGGCACGGGCTTGGCGCCGACGCGGATCCGGGGCGTCTTGGGCGTCACCAAAGCCTATGCCACGCGGGTGGGCGGCGGGCCTTTTCCCACCGAAGAGCGCGACGGGCGCGGCGACCAGCTGCGCGACCGCGGGCGGGAGTTCGGCAGCGTGACGGGGCGGCCGCGACGCGTGGGCTGGCTGGACATGCCGCTGCTTCGCTACGCGGTGCTATTGAACGCAATCGACTCGCTGATCGTGACCAAGCTCGACGTGCTCGACCGGCTGGAGAAAATTCCGGTTTGCGTCGGCTATCGGCGGAACGGCCGGGCCTGCGACGAGATTCCGGCGACGGTGGCCGAGATGGAGCAGTTGGAACCGGTGTACGAGACGCTGCCCGGGTGGAAGCAGTCCACGGCCGGCGTGAGCGAGTTGGCGCGGCTGCCGGCGGCGGCGCGCGCCTATTTAGATTTTGTTGCCGAGCAGGCGGGGGCGGAAGTGGGCATGATCTCGACCGGGCCGGAGCGGGGCGAAACGATTGGCGTGCCCGGCAGCCTGCTGGAGCGGCTGCTGCCGGCGGCCGATATGGCGATGGCGCGGCCACGTTAGCCGGAGCGGGGCCGGGGAGCGGCACATGCCAGATCTTTCCTTCTATGAGGCGCGGGCGTGCGTGATCGAAGCCATCGGGCAGGCCGGTCCGGTCTCGGCGACGGAGCGCGTGGCGGCGCCGCAAGCGCTGGGGCGGCGGCTGGCGGAAGCGGTGCGCGCCGATCGGGACGCGCCGCCTTGGCCGCGGGCCATGCGCGACGGTTTCGCGCTGCGCGCGCGCGACGGCGCGGCGGCGTTGCGCGTGAAAGGCACGGTGCGGGCGGGCGAGTCCCCCGCGGTCGCGGTGGGCGCGGGCGAGTGTGTCGAGATCATGACCGGGGCCATCGTGCCGGCGGCGGCCGACAGCGTGGCCATGGTCGAGCACGCGCGGCGCGACGGGGACCAGGTGACGCTCGAGATGCCGCTCAAGGCCGGCGATAACGTGGCCGCCCCCGGCTCGGAGTATCGCGCCGGAGCCCCGCTGCTGGAGGCCGGCCAGCGGTTGGACGAGGCGGGGCTGGCGCTCTTGGCGGCGGTGGGGCTGGCCGAGCCGCTGGTCTATCGGCGGCCGCGCGTGGCAGTCTTGCCGACCGGGGACGAACTGGTTGAGCCCTTCGCGGGCGGCAATCCTGGCGCGGCGCAAATTCGCAACTCGAACGGAACGGCGTTGAGCGCGCTGTGCACCCGTGCCGGCGGCCATGCCGAGCCGCGGGCTCCGGTGGGCGACGAGCCCGGCGCCCTAGGACGCGTGGTGGATGAGGCACTGGCGGGGGCCGACCTCGTGGTGCTCAGCGGCGGCGTTTCCAAGGGGCGCTTCGACTTCGTCAAGGAGGTCATGGCGGAGCGAGACGCGGAGATCTTTTTTCACGGGGCACGGATTCGGCCGGGGCGTCCGGTGGTATTTGGAAAGGTACGGGAGCGCTTCTTTTTCGGCCTGCCGGGCAATCCATTAAGCGCCATGCTGACGTTTGAGTTATTTGCGCGCCCCGCCATCGAGCTGCTGGCGGGGGCGGCGGCGGATCGGCTAGGGAGGCCGTTTTTCGCCGCGGAATTGGGCTTCGACTATCGCGGGCGGGCACTGCCGCTGACTTGTTTCCTGCCGGCACGATACGCGGGTGACTTGCGCCGGGCACGGGTGATGCCAGTGCTCTATCACGGTTCCGCCGACGTTGCGGCTTGGGCGGCGGCGGATGGGTATTGGGTGTTGCCGGAAGGACAAAGTGAATTGCCGGCGGGCACCTTGGTGGATGTGCTGCCGAAATGAGGACCAAATCGCCTAGCGGCGCGCGCGGATCGCGGCAGGGGCAGGCCGAGCGCGGCCCTCTCGCCTCCCATTACCGCGCCGACGGCAGCGTGCGCATGGTGGACGTGACCGCCAAGCCCAGCACGCGGCGCGTGGCCGAGGCGCGCGCCAGCGTGCGGATGTCGGCGACGATGCGCCGGCAACTGGGGCGCAACCCCAAAGGCAATCCGCTCGAAGTGGCGCGCATCGCCGGGATCGCGGCGGCCAAGCGCACCGCCGAGTTGGTGCCGCTCTGCCATCCGCTGCCGCTGACCGCCATCGACGTGGAGGCCTGGCTGCGGCCGGGCGGAGTCGAATTGCGTAGCCGGGTGGCGACCACCGCGCCCACCGGCGTGGAGATGGAGGCGCTCACCGCCGTGAGCGTGGCGGCGCTAACCGTTTATGATATGTGCAAAGCGCTCGACAAGGGCATGGTGATCGGCGAGATCGCGCTATTAAGTAAGTCGGGCGGCAAGAGCGGCGCGTATCGGCGCGCGGAGGCAGCGACGGCGCCGCGCGTCCGCCGCCGCCGCTAGGACAAATGGCACAGAAGCTGCTGGTGCTCGAACCGAATTCGCGCATGTTGGAGGTCATCCACAATGGCGTGGCTGACATCGTCGAGATGCGCCATGCCGGCGGCATCGCCGAGGCGGAGAAGATTCTCGGCGCTTGGCCAGCCGACCTCATCTTGGCCGAGTTCCGTTTGGCCGACGCCACCGGACTGGAGCTGCTCGACAAGCTGCGTCCGCTCGGGGACGCGGCGCCCCCGGTGGTGATGATCGCTTCCCGCGCCGACGCCGTGGACCGGCTCGGGCAGCATGTGGCTCTGTTCGAAGAGATCATCCAGAAGCCTTTTTTCGCCACCGATCTGCGGGAGCGGGTCAAGCGCGCCCTGGGCCGCACCAGCCTGCGGCGCGCCAGCGGTTCGCCCGATGCCGGCCCGCTGCGCGGGCGATTGGAAGACCTCAGCGTGGTGGACTTGCTGCAAGCACTCGACCTGAGCCGGAAGAGCTGCGCAGTGGCCGTAACCGGGCGCGCCTTGGGCGCCAGTACGGCGGCGCAAGCGGCGCTGCTATTGCTGGTGGAGGGCCAAGTCAAGGACGCGCAACTGGGTGAGATCCGCGGCGACGAGGTGGTTTATACGGCGCTGGGCTGGGGCGAGGGCGAGTTCGCCATCGACTTCAATCGCCGGCCCGAGCAGGTCACGGTCAAGAACAGCACCCAGGGCTTGCTGATGGAAGGGCTGCGACGCCTAGACGAATCCAACTTCCGGCGGTAGGCGCATGCGCGCCGCGGTGCTGACCATCAGCGACGGATGTTCCGCCGGGCGGCGCGAAGACCGCTCCGGGCCGCGCGTGGCGGAGCTGCTGGCGGCGGCGAGCTTCGACGTGGCGGTGCGAGAGGTGCTGCCCGACGAGCAGGAACAGATTACCGCGCGCCTGCGCCAATTGGCTGGCCAGGTCGAAGTCGTCCTCACCACCGGCGGCACGGGCATGGGCCCGCGCGACGTCACGCCGGAGGCGACGCTGGCCGCCAGCGAGCGCTTAGCGCCAGGGCTGGCGGAATTGATGCGACAGCAGGGGGCGCAATCGACGCCGCGCGCCTGGCTCTCGCGCGGCGTTGCGGGCATGCGGGGCGGGACGCTCTTCCTGAATTTGCCCGGCAGCCCGCGCGGCGCCGAGGAGAGCCTGCGCGCCGTATTGCCGGTGCTGTCCCACGCCCTCGAACTGCTGCGCGGCAAGACCGAACATTAGACTCCCTGCATCCTTGAAGGCATGGGCACGCTGGCCTTGATCGGCAAGGCGCTCGTCGCGGCCCTGGAAAGCGGCCTGCTAGACGCCGCCGCCGCCCTCGCCTACTACTTTCTCTTCGCCCTCTTTCCGCTGGTGCTGTTTTTGGCCACGCTGCTTAATTTGGCTCACATGTCGGGGTTCATCGGCGGAGTCATAGCCTCTCTGAGCCGCAGCCTGCCAGCGGGGGCGGCGCAGCTGGTGCGCGAGCAGTTGACGGCGGTATTGGGCACGCGCCACCTCGGTCTGTTCAGTCTCGGCGTCGCGCTAACCATCTATTCCGCCTCGATGGGTTTTTCGGGCGTGATCTCCGCACTCAATCGCGCTTATCAAGCGCGCGAGACGCGCTCCTACGCGCACGTCACTGGATTGGCGCTGCTGATGACCCTGACCGCGGGCGCTTTGATGGCGCTGGGCCTGTTTTTTCTCACCTTGAGCGAGCGAGTGCTGGCGGTGTTGGCCGGCAAGGTGCGATTGGGTCCGGTGCTGGAGGTGACCTGGCCGGTGATTCGTTGGGGCGCCGTGGCGGGCTTCTTCATCTTGGCCATTGCTTTGCTGTATCGCTGGGCGCCGAATCTGCCGCGCGAACGCCGCCCGCTTTGGCCGGGCGCGCTGTTTGCCTTCGTGATCTGGATCTTGATCTCGGCGCTGCTGGCCGCCTATATCGCCCATTTGGGCAACTATTCCGCCCTGTACGGCTCGTTGGGCGCCGTCATCGCCCTGATGTTGTGGTTTTACTTTTTGGCCTTCGCGTTGCTGCTCGGCGCCGAGTTCGACAGCCAATTGGCGAACTCCCGCGCCGCCGCCAAGTAAATAGCAGTGTGCGCGAGGATCAGGGCGTGGCGCGGAGCAGATCGCGGAGCAGAGCGAGGGGCAGGCCAACGACATTGCTATAGCTGCCTTCGATCCGCGGGATGAACTGGCCGGCGCGGCCCTGGATGCCGTAAGCGCCGGCTTTGCCGCGCGGCTCGCCGCAGGCCACGTACGCGGCAATCTCGGCCTCGTCCAACGCCGCGAATTCGACCCGCGTGCAGTCGGCGGCGAGCGCAGCCGGCCGCGCCGGCCGAAGCAAGCAGACGCCGGTCCAGACCTCGTGGATGCGACCGGATAAGCGGCGCAGCATCGCCGCCGCTTCGGCATTGTCGGCAGGCTTGCCCAGCAGCTCGCCGTCGAGCACGACGGTCGTGTCGGCGGCGAGCAAGGGCAGATCCGGGCGCGGCGCCGTCGACGCGGCGGCGCGCGCCTTGGCTTCCGCCAGACGAAGCACGTAGTCGCGCGCGCCTTCGTTCGGGAACGGGCTCTCGTCCACCTCGGCCGGGCACACGAGCACCCGCCAGCCCAAGCCTTCGAGCAGTTCGCGGCGGCGAGGCGAGGCGGAGGCCAGAACCAGGGTGTAAGCGGGGGACATCGGTTCCACGGCGGCTGGGAGCAATCCATTACAATAAAGCTGCCGTCGCTGGCCTTCAACCCGGATCGCCGCAATGTTGCCGTTCGCCATCTTGACCGCTCTGGCGCCCCATGGCGGATGGCTGCAATACATGCGCCACCAGTGGTTCGATACCACCTTCACGATCGGGGCTTCGGGGCGACCGCTCTACGTCCCGAACGCCTTCGATCTGGCGCTGCTGATCCCCTATTTCGCCGTTCTGAGCATCTTGGCGTTTTACGGCTTCCACCGTTACGCGCTGGTGTTTCTCTATTACAAGCACCGGCGGCGCAAGGCGGGCGCGCCGACCGAGCGCTTCACGGAGTTGCCGCGGGTCACGGTGCAACTGCCGCTCTATAACGAGCGCTATGTGGTGGAACGGCTGGTGGAAGCGGTCTGCCGGATTGACTATCCGCGCGAACGCCTGGAGATCCAGGTGCTCGACGATTCGACCGACGAGACGGTGGAGGTGGCGCGGGCGGTGGTCGAGCGCTGCGCGGCTCGCGGCGAGCCGGTGGTGCTGCGCCATCGCGACAATCGGCACGGCTTCAAGGCGGGGGCGCTGCAAGAGGGCATGGCGGAGGCGCAGGGCGAGTTCATAGCCATCTTCGACGCCGACTTCGTGCCGCCGCCGGATTTCCTGCGCCGCACCATCGACTACTTCACCGATCCCAAGCTGGCGATGGTGCAGACGCGATGGGGCTACATCAATCGTGACTATTCCTGGCTGACCAAGATCGAGTCGATTCTCCTGGACGGCCATTTCGTGCTCGAGCACGGAGCCCGGTACCGCACCGGCCTGTTTTTCAACTTCAACGGCACGGCCGGCATGTGGCGGCGCGCGGCGATCGAGGACGCGGGCGGCTGGCAACACGACACGCTGACCGAAGATACCGACCTTTCCTATCGCGCGCAGCTGAAGGGGTGGCGCTTCCTGTATTTGCCCGACATTGAATGCCCGTCGGAGCTGCCAGCGGAGATGAACGCATTCAAAGTGCAGCAGGCGCGCTGGGCCAAGGGGCTCATTCAAACCTCGCGCAAGATTCTGCCGCGACTGCTGCGGCGCCGCGATCTCAGCCTCCACCAAAAGCTGGAGGCTTGGTGCCACCTCACCTCCAACATCTCCTACCCGCTGATGATCGTGCTCTGCGCCTTGCTGCTGCCGGCCATGATCGTGCGCTTCTACCAGGGCTGGTTTCAGATGTTGTACATCGACCTGCCGCTTTTCATCGCCGCCAGCTTCTCGATTTCGTCCTTCTACTTGGCGTCGCAGCGCGAGCTGTTTCCCCGCTCCTGGCCCAAAACTCTGTTCTTGATGCCGCTGGTGATGGCGGTGGGCATCGGCCTCACAGTCACCAACAGCCGCGCGGTGCTGGAGGCGCTACTGGGGATCAAGAGCTCGTTCAAGCGCACGCCGAAATTCCACATCGAATCACGGCGCGACCGGGTGGTGAGAAGCAAATACCGCCGCAAAACGGGCTGGGCGCCGTTCCTCGAACTGGCGCTGGGAGCGGTCTTCGCCTGGGTGGTGTGGTACGCCTGGCAGAGCCAAAACTTGATTACCATCCCGTTTGTCCTGCTCTTTGTAGTCGGCTTTTGGACCACCGGGCTCGCCTCGATCTTCCAGGGACGGCTGCGGCGGCCGCGCCGCGCCGCGCCGCCGGCGGCCGAGGAGCCGCCCCAAGTGATCGCGCTGGGCGCCTGATCCATGCGGCCGGCAATGACCTCGGGAACGTTCAAGCAATGACCAATCATTTGCCGCTCTGCCGGCGCCCCGCCTTCGGCGCGCCCGGAATCGAGCCGCGCTGGACGCGCGGCGCAAAGGACGCGGTCGGTACCGCCTATTCCGCCCCGAGCCGGGTCTGGTTCACGATGGCCCAGGGAGTGGTGACGGAGGTCTATTACCCCACCATCGATCAGCCGCAGATCCGCGATCTGCAATACCTAGTGAGCGACGGCCGAGCCCTGTTCCACGACGAGCGCCGGGAGACCGAGACGACGATCGCGCCGATATCCGAGGATGCGCTCGGCTATCGCGTCATCAACACCGATCGGTCGGGCGCATATCGCATCAACAAGGAAATCATCACCGACCCGCATCAGAGCTGTCTGCTGATCGGCACCGAGTTCGTGCCTTTGCGCTCCGCGGGCAGCGTGCTGCGGCTTTTCGCCCTGCTCGCGCCGCATCTGGAGGTGGGCGGCTGGCACAACGACTTGCGGGTGGCGGATATCGCCGGCCGGCGCATGCTGGTGGGCCATAAGGGGCGCACGTGGCTGGTGCTGGGCGCCACCGTGCCATTCTTGCGCTGCTCCTGCGGATACGTGGGCGCGAGCGACGGTTGGACCGACCTGGCCGAAGATTTTCGTCTCGACTGGCAATTCGACTGCGCCTTGGACGGCAACGTCGCCGGCATCGCCGAGCTCGATCTCGACAAGCGTCGCGACTTCACCCTCGGGCTCGCCTTCGGCCACTCCTTGCACAGCGCCGCGAATACGCTGCTGCAAGCGCTCGACGCTCCCTTCGCCGAGTCGCGGGAGCGTTTCGTCGAACAATGGCGGCGCGCCGGCGTGCATCGCCTCGACCTCGGCGCCGAGAGCGGCGACGGCGGCGCGCTCAGCCGGCGCAGCGTGCAGCTGATACAGGCGCACGAGGACAAGACGTTTCCCGGCGCCATCATCGCCTCGATGAGCATTCCCTGGGGCGAAGTCAAAAGCGACGACGACCTGGGCGGCTACCACTTGGTGTGGACGCGCGACATGGTCAAGAGCGCCACCGGCCTGCTGGCGGCTGGCTACACCGAGACCGCGCGGCGGGCGCTGATTTACTTGGCGACTTCGCAGCGCGACGACGGCGGCTTCTTCCAAAACTTTTGGATCGACGGGCAGCCCTATTGGCGGGGAGAACAGCTCGACGAGGCCGCGTTCCCCATCGTCCTCGCCTCGCGACTCGAGCGGATGGGGACGCTAGGCGGCTTCGATCCTTATCCGATGGTGTTGCGCGCGGCTGGGTTTCTCATTGCTTTCGGGCCGGTAACGCCGCAAGAGCGGTGGGAGGAGTGCAGCGGCTATTCGCCCTCGACGCTGGCGGCGCTTATTGCCGCGCTCACCTGCGCCGCCAACATGGCGCGCGAGCGTGGCGATTCCGCCGCCGCCGGACTGATCCAAAGCTACGCCGACTTTCTCAACGCTCATTTGGAAGGCTGGACGGTTACCCGCGCCGGCAGCCTCGTGGCCGGTTTGCCCCAGCATTACATTCGCATCCTACCGGTGCGGCCGGGCGCGGCCGAACCGGACGGACCCTACGAAGACGCGGTCCTGCAATTAGCCAACCGCGGCCCCGGCGAGCAAAGCCGCTTCTTGGCCCGCGAGATCGTGGACGGTGGCTTTCTGGAACTCGTGCGCTACGGCATTCGCCGCGCCGACGATCCCGTGATCGCCGATAGCGTGCGGGTGCTGGACGCGGTGCTCAGGTTCGAGACGCCGTTCGGGCCGGTGTGGCGCCGCTACAACCACGACGGTTACGGGCAGCGCAACGACGGCGGACCGTATCAAGGCTGGGGGCAAGGACGCAGTTGGCCGCTGCTGAGCGGCGAGCGCGGGCATTATGAATTGGCGGCGGGGCGATCGCCCGACCCCTATATTCGCGCTCTCGAGCAGTTTGCGGCCGGTTGCGAGCTGTTGCCGGAGCAGGTATGGGACCGGCCCGATTTGCCGGAAAAGTTCATGTACTTTGGCCGGCCCACCGGCTCGGCCATGCCGTTGATGTGGGCGCATTCGGAATATCTCAAGCTATTGCGCTCGCGGCGCGATGGCGTGGTTTTCGACCGCCTTCCTGGCGTGGCCGAGCGCTACGCGGCGGGGCTGGCCCCCAAGCAGCCGGAAGAGTTCTGGAGCTTCAACTACCCCAACCCGCGCGTGCCGGCCGGCGGCACGGTGTGCATACCGGCGCGGGAGCCCTTTCTGCTGCACTGGAGCGCCGACGAGTGGCACACCGTGCACGACACGCAAGCCGCAGCCACGCCGCTCGGCCTCTACGTGGCCCGCGTCAATGTTCCCGCCGGCACGTCCGGCCATCTGCGGTTTACTTTCCATTGGACCGCACCCGACCGTTGGGAGGGGCGCGATTTCGCCATGGCGGTCGTGTTAGCGCGGGGCGACCGCGGCTGAATCGAGCCGGCAACCGGGCAGCGGTACACTGATGAAGAAATGCGAGCCGCGGGGCCGAAATTTGGGCTGCTGGCGCTGGCTTTGGCGCTGGCGGGATGTTCGGGACGCGCCCGCCCCGGCCAGCCGGCGCCCGATTTTTCGCTGACCACGGCCGAGGGCCGGCGAGTGACGCTGGCCAGTTATCGCGGCCAGGTACTGGTGCTCGACTTTTGGGCTTCGTGGTGCCCGCCCTGCATCGAGGAGGCGCCGGCGCTCGATTCGTTGGCGGCGAAGTTGGCGGAGCAGCCGGTCAAAATATTGGCGGTTTCCATCGACACCGATCCGGGCGCGTATCGCCGCTTCCTGCTTGCCTACCATGTGCCCTTCGCCACCGCGCGCGATCCCAGCGCGGCCCTCATGCACCGGTACGGAACGGTCAAGATCCCGGAAACCTACATCATCGATGCACACGGCAAAGTCGCGCGCAAGATCGTGGGCGCAATGGATTGGAGCTCGCCGGCCATGGTCGCCTACCTCAAAGACCTTGCGAATGGCGGCGTGAACGGCTCCCTGGCGCGCCGCTAAAACGACGCGGCACCGAGTCATGCTGCCCATCGCCATTCTGATTCCGGCGCGCAACGAGGAGGCCAACCTGGAGGCGTGCCTGGCCGCCGCTTGCGCCAGCCCGGCGGCGGAAATCTGCGTTGCCGACGACGGCTCGACGGATGCCACCGCCGCCATTGCCGCGCGCTGGGCGGAGGGCGACGACCGGGTGCGCTATTTGGCCGTGCCCGATCCGCCCCCGGGTTGGGCCGGCAAGAACCACGCGCTGTGGCGGGCGGCGGCCACCACGCGGCAGGATTGGTTGCTGTTTCTGGATGCGGATACGCGCTTGTTGCCCGGCGGTTTGGAACGGGCCTGGCGGCAAATCGAAGAAGGGAGCTGGGCGGCGCTTTCGCTCTCGCCCGGGCAAGAAGCCAGCGGTTGGGCGGAGCGGGCGGTGCAGGCGAGGATCTTCGATCTGCTCGACGGCCGCTTTCCGCGGGCGCGGGTCAACGATCCGGCAGACGCCTGTGCGGCCGCCAACGGCCAATTCATCTTGATCCGGCGCGCGGCTTATTTCCAAGTGGGCGGTCACGCCGCCATCGCCGGCGACTGGCTGGAAGACGTGGCGTTGGCGCGCCTCATCAAGGCGGCGGGCTTGCCTTATCGCTTTCTCGACGGGCGCGACTATGCCCGTACGCGCATGTATCGGAACTGGGAAGAGTTGTGGGCGGGCTGGGGAAAGAATTTTGTCGCCCTGTTTGGCCCGCTCCGCTTCACCGCCGCGCTGCCGCTGCTGCTGCCCTGGGCCGCCGTCGCGGTTGGCGTCGCCGGCGGCGCGACGCGGCGGCCAATTCCGGTCGCGCTGGCGGCAGCTTATCTGTTTTTCGAGCACGCTCGCTATGCGCGGCGGCAGCGGCGCGCGGGCCGCGGCGGCGCGGCCGCGCTGCTGCCGGCCAATGCGCTGGTGCTAGCGCTTTGGTGGGCGGCGGCGGGTACGGAGGGCAGGCGGTGGAAGGGCCGGGCCGCGCCCGCTCGACGGGCAGTACCATAGGAGACATGGCGAAAGTCGATGTGGCGCCCGTAGGGCTGGAAGATCCCTCGACCTACGAATTGGTGCGAGAGCTAGTCGCGCGCATGGGCGACGATCCGGCCCGAGAAGGGCTGTCGCGAACGCCCGAGCGCGTCACCAAGTCGCTGGCCTATCTGACCAGCGGCTACCGCGTCGATCTCAAGCAGCTTCTGCATGGCGCGCTGTTTTCGGTGGCGTACGACGAGATGGTGATCGTCAAGGACATCGAAGTCTTCAGCCTTTGCGAGCATCACCTGCTGCCGTTTTTCGGCCGCTGCCACATCGCGTACCTGCCCGATGGCAAGGTGATCGGGCTGAGTAAGATGCCGCGCATCGTGGATGTCTTCGCGCGCCGCTTGCAGGTGCAGGAACGGCTGACGACGCAGATCGCCGAGACGATTCAAGACCTGATCCATCCCCAGGGCGTGGGCGTAGTCGTCGAGGCGCGGCATTTGTGCATGATGATGCGCGGGGTGGAGAAGCAGCACTCCTCCGCCGTCACCTCGGCCATGCTGGGCCAATTCCGCACCTGCACGGAGACGCGCAATGAGTTCCTATCGCTGATCCGCGCCGGCAATCACGTCTAAACAGCGCGGCAGTCATGGGGGAATTTCGCTTTGAGGTCTTGGCGCGCGACCCGGCGACGGGGGCGCGGCGCGGGCGGCTGCACACGCCGCACGGGACGATCGAGACGCCGGCATTCATGCCGGTGGGGACGCGGGCCACGGTCAAGGCCGCCGGCCAAGCCGAGCTCGAAGCGCTCGGCGCGGAGATCGTCCTAGCCAACACCTACCACCTCTTTCTGCGGCCGGGACACGAACTGGTCCGCGACTTGGGCGGGCTGCACGGCTTCATGAGCTGGCCGCGGCCGATTCTCACCGACAGCGGCGGCTACCAGGTATTCAGTCTGGCGGCGCTGGCCCGGGTGGGGGAAGAGGGCGTGACCTTTCGCTCGCACCTGGACGGCGCGGCGCACCGCTTCACGCCGGAGTTGGCGATGGAGGTGCAAATGGCGCTGGGCGCCGACGTCGTGATGGCCTTCGACGAATGCACATCCTATCCCGCCGACGAGACCGCCGCGCGCCGCTCGATGGAGCGCACATTGCGCTGGGCGGAACGCTGTCGGCGTGCCTGGCTGGACGCCGACCGAGGCGGGTCCGTCCCGCGCGGCGCGGCGCCGGCGTATAAGCAGGCGCTGTTCGGCATCGTGCAGGGCGGGATGCATGAATCCTTGCGGCAGGAGTGCGCGGCGCGACTGATCGAACTCGATCTGCCCGGCTACGCCATCGGTGGCCTTTCGGTGGGCGAGCCGCGAGCGCTGACGGCTAACATTGCGGCGGCGACGGCGCCGCGGTTGCCGGCCGACCGGCCGCGTTACCTGATGGGCGTGGGCCGGCCCGAGGAGCTAATTCACTTTGTGGGATTGGGCCTCGACCTTTTCGACTGCGTCTTGCCCACCCGCAACGCGCGCAACGGCGTACTGTTCACCTCGCAGGGCAAGATTGCCATTAAGAATGCCGTTTATGCACGCGACGAGGGGCCGCTCGATCCGGCCTGCGGCTGCATGGTCTGCCGCCGTTATAGCCGCGCCTACTTACGCCACTTGTTCCAGAGCGGGGAAGTGCTGGCCGCGGTCCTGAATACCCATCACAACCTGCACCACTACCTTGACACCATGCGGCGAGTCCGTCATGCTATCGAGCTTGGGGAGTTTCTCCCCATGTACACTGCCGCTGGTGGCAGCTTGGTGACGCCCTAGGGCCGAGCCGGCATCCCCTGCCGGCGATGGAAGCCGCGACGGCCCGGAACCCGGAGCTCCTCGCAAGGGAGACGGCTGCGAGGGCGGCGGGTGGGCAGTGAACTCTTGAAGCTGAGGATCGAAGCAGTTGTTCAGCGCTCTTCCCAGCCTTTTGGCGCAATCCGCGCCCGCGGGCGGCAACTCGGTCGGTTTGTTCATGATCGTGGCCGTCTTCGCGATCTTTTATTTTCTTCTCATCCTGCCCGCGCAGCGGCGGCAGCGGCGGATGCAGCAGATGCACCGGGCGCTGAAAAACGGCGATCGCGTGATCACCACCGGCGGCCTACGCGGCACCATCGTCAGCGTCAAGGAAGATTCCATCCACCTGCGCATCCCTCCCGACCAATTGAAGATGGAGGTGATGCGGAGCGCCGTGACGCAGGTGGAAGGGCAGGATAAATAGAGGTAGAGAAGCCACTCGCCATGAGACAAAATCTGCGTTGGAAGGCACTCTTCATCGTGGTCGTGGTGGTGGCCTGCATTCTGGGCATCACCGGCATTCCTAGCGGGTTGAGCGGCAAGGCGATTTTGGCCTCGACCATCGGCCGCGTGCACCTGGGGCTGGACCTGCAGGGCGGCACGCACCTGATTCTGCAAGTGAACGTCAACGATGCGGTGAACGCCGAGACCGATCAGGCCATGGGCCACTTGCAGGACGACTTCACCAAGCAAGGCATTCCCGCCACGGTCGGCAAGCCCGACCCCAAGAATCATCCCGAGCGCATCGTGGTGCAGGGCGTGCCGCCGGAAAAAGCCGGCGACTTCCGCTCGCTGGTGGACAACGATCTAGGTTCCAACTATGACCTAAAGCCGCTGCCGGGCAGCGCCACCGGCTACGAGCTCGACATGAAGGCGACGGCGGTTTCGGCGCTCAAGGAGCGGGCGCTGCAACAGTCCATCGAGACCATCAGCAACCGCATCAACCAACTGGGCGTGACCGAGCCGACGGTGCAGCAGCATGGGCTGGGCGCCTACCAAATTCTCGTGCAGCTGCCCGGCATTGACGATCCGGCGCGCGTCCGCAACGTGATGCAACAATCGGGCCAGCTCTCCATCCATCTGGTGCAGGGCGGGCCGTTTCCGGATCAAGCGACGGCGCTGGCGCAATACGGCGGCGTGCTGCCGGAGGGTTCGATTCTGCTGCCGGGGGGCAACATCGGCGAAAGCAGCGATTCGACAACCGGCCAGCAATGGTATGTCTTGCAGCGCACGGCGGTGGTCAGCGGCAACGACCTGCGCGACGCCCAGCCGCAATCGGACATGAGCCGGGGCGGAGCCATGGCCGTGGGCTTCACGCTGACGCGGGCGGCGGGCCGGCGGTTTGGCGTGTTTACCGGGCAGAACGTGGGCAAGCAGTTGGCGGTAGTGCTGGACAATCGGGTTAAGGAAGCGGCGGTGATCCAGAGCCGCATCGACGAGCAGGGACAGATCACCGGCAGCTTCACACCCCAATCGGCGCACGATTTGGCGCTCGTGCTGCGTTCGGGCGCGCTACCGGCGTCGTTCAGCTACATGGACGAAGAGGTCGTCGGCCCGTCCTTGGGCGCCGATTCCATTCACGACGGCGTTGTCGCGGCGATCACCGGTTTTTTGGTCGTCGCTTTTTGCATGCTGATCTACTACCGCGGCGCCGGGATCAACGCCGTGCTGGCGTTGATCTTGAACCTGGTCATCTTGATGGCTTACATGGCCTGGGTTTCGGCCACGCTCACCTTGCCCGGCATCGCCGGCATCATTTTGACGATCGGCATGGCGGTGGATTCCAACGTGCTGATCTTCGAGCGCATTCGGGAAGAACTGCGCCACGGCAAGAGCGTGCCGGCGGCGGTGGATATCGGTTTCCGGCAGGCCTTCATCACGATCCTCGATACGCACGTCACCACCGTGGTTTCGGCCGTGATCCTGTTCCTGTTCGGCACCGGCCCAATCAAAGGATTTGCAGTAACGCTGACCGTGGGCTTGATCGCCAATCTGTTCACGGCGGTCTTTGTCTCGCGCGTCATCTTCGACTACGTGCTGGAGCGCATGCCCCGCGGCGCCCGCCTGAGCGTGTGAGAAGCGGAGAAGAGCCTGAATTTCAATGATTTGCGGGAGCGGAACAAAAAGGCCGCGGCTGGAGTCTATAGGGGAAGTGCGCAACTGCCTCTGGGCCGCGCCGCGGGGCGAGACCCGCTCTCGAACCGAAGCTGAAGAGCGCGGGCGAGGCCAGTAGGCATGGAATTATTCAAAGACACCAATATCGATTTCCTGGGGAAGAAATGGTACTTCCTGACCTTGACTATGGTGCTTTTCGTGGCCGGCATGGTGTCGCTGGCCCTTCACCATGGTCCGGACATGGGCATCGACTTTACCGGCGGGACCGTCGTGGACGTGAAGTTCAGCCATGCGGCGCCCATCGATCAGTTGCGCCATGGTCTGGACGCAGCGGGGCTGAAGGAAACCACGCTCCAGCCGGTGGGCGGCAAGAACAGCGACGAAGTGCTGATCTCGTTGCCACTTGCGGCCTTGAACGAAGCGGAATTGGAGCACAGCCGCGACGAGATCCTCGCCACCCTGTATCAGACGCTGGGCGAGAAGAGCGAGAAAATCGACATCAACAACGTCAGTCCGCAGGGCTTGACGCAATGGCTGCTGCAAAAGGATCCCAACCATTGGGTGGTGCTGGGCGAACAGGAGGCCGAAGCGCGCTATCACGCCCTGGCGGAAACGATTTTGCACCAGTATCGCGATACGACTTGGAAGGGGCTGGTCCCCTCCTTTGCCGCCCTAGGCCAAATTCCCGGGGTTACGCCGCAGCTAGTCAGCCTGCTCCCGCAGGACTTTTTCATCAGTTCGTTCAACATTCGCAGCGCCCAGATCATCGGCGCGCAAGTGGGTTCGCAATTGCGCGGCCAGGCGATCCGCGCAATTCTCTATGCTTTGGTCGGCATGTTGGTGTATATTGCTTTCCGTTTCGAGTGGATCTACGGCCTGGCGGCGGTGGTGGCGGTATTCCACGACGTCCTGATCACGCTGGGGATGTTTTCGATCGCCAAGCTGCCGATTACGCTGACCGTGATCGCGGCGTTCTTGACGCTGATCGGCTACTCGATGAACGACACCATCGTGGTGTTCGACCGGGTGCGGGAGAATCTCAAGATCCTGCGACGGGAGAAGCTGCCGGACTTGGTGAATCTGAGCATCAACCAGACGCTAAGCCGGACGATCTTGACTTCGGGTCTGACGTTTTTATCGGTGCTTTCGCTGCTGGTGCTGGGCGGCGATGTGTTGCGGGGCTTCTCCTTTTGCATGACGTTCGGGATTTTGGTTGGCACGTATTCCTCGATCGCCGTGGCCGCGCCGATGATGGTGGCTTACATCGAGTGGCGCAATCAGCGGCAGCGGCCGCTGCGCGCCGCCGCCGGCGCGCGGGCGGCCGAGAAGAGCGAGAAGGTGGTGCGGAGCCGCGGCTAGGGCAGGCGCGGCGGCTCGAGAGAGCGAGTCTCAGGGGGAACCTAGACGATGTTCGAGCAGAGCATAGTCATATCGGGTAAATCGGGCAAGACGAAAAAGCCGCTGACGATGGTCATCTCGCTGCTGTTGCAAGTGGGCATCGTGGCAGTCTTGGTCGTCATTCCTCTCATCTACTACGACGTGTTGCCGGCTTCGGCGATGAGCGCGTTCCTTACCGCGCCCCCGCCGCCGCCGCCGCCGCCACCGCCGCCGCCGCCGACGCCCAAGGTGGTGGTGCACAAGATGGTCAGCGAGTTCAAAAACAACGAACTGCTGGCGCCCAAGGTCATTCCCAAAAAGATTGCGATCGTGAAAGACACCGCGCCGCCGCCTCCGCCCTCGACGGGCGGGGTCGTAGGGGGCGTGGGCGGGGGCAGCCCCGGCGGCGTGTTGGGCGGCCTCATTAGTTCCGCCGCGCCGCCCCCGCCGCCGCCTCCGGTGCCGCAGACGATCCGGGTGGGAGGCGACGTACAAGCCGCCAAGTGCATCTCGTGTCCGTACCCGCAGTATCCTCCCCTGGCGCAACAGGCCCGCATCCAAGGCGAAGTGGTTCTGCATGCCATCATCGCCAAAAATGGGACGATCAAGGATCTGACGCTCGTGCGCGGCCACCCGATGCTGGTGGGCGCGGCCATGCAAGCGGTGCGTAATTGGCGGTACCACCCCACCCTGTTGAATAACCAGCCGGTGGAGGTTGACACTGAGATTGTGGTGAATTTTACGCTCACCGGCGGCTAGGAGCCGCACGGCGGGCTAGTGGGCAAGAGAGTTTGGGCAGGAACTCCCAAGCAACGGGGAGAAACTTTTAAACCTGATTGGAGAGGAAGGGCAAATGCTCTACGCATTTTTGATGCTGCTGCAAGACCAGGGCGCGGCGCCCAGCTTCGGCGTGGTCGCTCTGTGGGAGCAGATGGGTTGGGAAGCCAAGGCCATTGTAATCATCCTGTTCATCATGTCCGTGATCTCGATCGGGGTCATGGTGGACCGCTGGATGGTCTACGGCGGCGCGCGCAAGCAATCGCGGCTCTTCGCGCCGGCGGTGGCGGGAGCGCTGAAAGATGGGCGGCTAGACGAGGCGTTCAAGATCGCGGAGCGCAACAAGAAGAGCCATCTGGCCAAGGTAGTGACGGCGGGGCTGGCCGAGTTCCAGGCGCACCAGCAGTCGCCGGAAATCTCCGGCGATGAGATCGAGGCCTCGCGCCGCGCGCTGGACCGAGCCGAAGCCATTGAGCACGCGGAGCTGAAGCGTGGGCTGGGATCGCTGGCCACCATCGGTGCTACCGGGCCGTTCGTCGGCCTGCTGGGCACGGTGCTGGGCATCATTCACGCGTTCCAGAACATCAGCACCGAGCACACCTCCGGCTTGGGCGCGGTCGCGGGCGGCATTTCGGAAGCCCTGGTGACCACCGCCATCGGTTTGTTCGTGGCCATTCCGGCGGTCTGGGCCTACAACTATTTCACCGGCAAGGTCGAAGCCTTCGATGTGGAAATGGACAACTCGTCGAGCGAGTTGATTGACTATTTCCTGAAGCGCTCCGGTCGCGTCGCCGCTCGCGGCAAGTAAGGGAACGGCCCGCGCCCGCAGCCTCTCCAAGCGCCGACGGCGCTTCCGGTCGCGGGCCGGCCCTCGAGGGAAGGAGAGATCGCCATGGCATTGCCACGCGCCCAAATCGACGTTACCGCCGACATCAACGTCACCCCGCTGGTGGACGTGATGTTGGTGCTGCTGATCATCTTCATGGTAATCACGCC
Organism: Terriglobales bacterium; assembly: GCA_050746125.1. Lineage (GTDB taxonomy): Bacteria > Acidobacteriota > Terriglobia > Terriglobales > SCQP01 > JAJPKR01. Next base: position 56,528 of record JBOGKX010000083.1, read on the forward strand.
CATGCTGCAAAAGGGCCTGCAAGTCGATTTGGCCCGGACCCAGCATCCGGTGGCGATGGAAGACGCCAACAAGACCGACGCCGTCATCGTCGGCGTCAGCCACGACGGCCGCATTTTTCTCAACAACAAGCTGGTCACGGTCGATCAGATCACCGACCAGGTGAAAGATCTCGTGCAGAACCGGCTGGATAAAACCGTCTATATTCGCGCCGACGGCCGCGCGCAATACGGCAACGTCGCCAATGTGGTGGACGCGGTGCGGGCGGCCGGCGTGGATAAGGTTGGCATGATCACCCAGCAGGTGGACGCGCACGGCAACGTCGTCACAAGCGGCGGCTAGTCAGGGCGAGCGCGAGGCTAAGCGCACGTCGAAAGGAGATCCGACATGGCAATGAATGTAGGTGGGAAGAAGGGCGGACCCACGGCCGACATCAACATGACGCCCATGATCGATATTTTGCTGGTGCTGATCATCATCTTCATGGTGATCACGCCGATGACGCCGCACGGCCTCAACGCACTGGTGCCGCAACCGCCCAAGAACAAAAAGGCCCCGCCTCCGGATAACAACCGCACGATCGTGGTGCAGGTGCTCGACGGCGGCGCGGGCGCGCCTATCGTCAAGATCAACCAGACGCAAGTGACTTGGGACCAGCTGGGGCCGGAGCTGGAAAATATCTACAAGACTCGCGCCGAAAAAGTTTTGTTCGTGAAGGCCGACAAAGACATTGAGTTCAGCAATGTCGCCAAAGCCATCGACATTGCCATGGGCGAGGATCCGTCCATTCAGGTGGGATTGCTAACGCCGAAAATCGAGGCGGGGCAATAAGGCGGCAGGGAGGCCGCCGGGCAGGACGGACGCCGACCGGACCTGATCACAAGGAAAGAGCGAGCATGAGAACTTGGACCAAATTGGCCGCCGTTGCCGCCGTTGCGGGCGGCTTGCTGGCGCTCAGCGCGTGCACGCAACTGAGAGCGCGCGACCAGCTCAACAAGGGCGTCGAAGACTACAAGGCGGCGCAGTTCAATGCCGCCATCGAGCATTTTCAACAGGCGATCAAGCTGGAGCCCAACTTCATCGTGGCGCGGCTTTATTTGGCCACCGCGTATCAATCCCAATTCGTGCCGGGCGGCACCTCGCCGGAAAACATGAAGATGGGCAACCAGGCGGTGTCGGTGTATAAGGAAGTGCTGCAAATGCAGCCCAACAATGCCAACGCGGTCGCGGGGCTGGCCAAGATCTACTACGACATGAAGGATCTGGACCAAGCCCGCACCTTCTACCAGCGCCAGATTCAGCTCGAGCCGAACAATCCCACTCCCTACTATTCGATCGGCGTGATCGACTGGATGGAGGCCTTCCAGCCAAACACCGAGCTGCGCCGGCAGTTGAATACCAGCGATCAGACCAAACCGCTGCTGCCCGCCAAGGCGACGCGCAAGGACGTGCAGGCCTGCGAGGAGCTGGCCCAAACTTCGATGCCCAAAATCGAAGAAGGCATGACGAACCTCGAGAAGGCAATGAGCTTGCGCAGCGACTACGCCGACGCCATGACCTATCTGAATCTGCTCTACCGGCAGAAAGCGGACATGGAGTGCACCGACAAGCAGGCGGCGCAGCAAGACGTCGTCGCCGCCAACGATTGGGTCAGCAAGTCCCTTGCGGCGCGCAAGGCCGAAGCCGCCAAGGCCGAGGAGTTGGCGCGCAAGACGGGCGGCATTGGCAACGGCAGTCAGCAATAAATCTCCATTTTCCGCGCTGGTGGCGTGGTATGACCGTAACCGGCGCGATCTGCCTTGGCGCCGCCCGGAGCGCGCCCGCGACCCCTATTGTGTGTGGGTGTCCGAGGTCATGCTGCAACAAACGCGCGTGGCCGCGGCCGTGGAGTATTACGAGCGCTTCCTGGCGCGCTTTCCCAATGTACGCGCGCTGGCGGCGGCGGAGGAGGACCAGGTTCTAGCCGCGTGGAGCGGCCTGGGCTATTACCGCCGCGCGCGGCAGCTGTGGCGAGCGGCGCGCGAGGTCGAAGCGCGCTGGCTGGGAAAATTGCCCGGGGAGCTCGCAGCGCTCCGGCGCCTGCCCGGCATCGGGCGGTACACGGCCGGCGCGATCCTGAGCATTGCTTTCCAGCAGCCGGCGGCGGCGGTGGATGGCAACGTGCGCCGCATCTTCGCGCGCTGGCTGGGCGAGGAATTGCCGTTAGCGCGGATCGAGGCGCTGGGGGCGGGCTGGGGGCGAAAGCGGCCCGGCGACTTCAATCAAGCGCTCATGGATTTGGGCGCGACCGTGTGCCTTCCCCGGCGGCCCCGCTGCGCCGGCTGCCCGCTGCGTCGCAATTGCCGGACGCGCGGCGAGAGCCGGCCAACGCGAACGGCGGCCGCGCGCCGCGAAATCACCGAGCGGTACTGGCTGGGGCGCGATCATGGGCGAGTGGCGCTGGTGCGGCGGTCAGACTCCAGCGCGCGGATGGCCGGCATGTGGGAACTGCCCCGCCATCGCGGCGGCGGCACGCTGGCGGGGCGGGTGCGCCACTCGATTACGATTTGGAAAATCACCGCGGAGGTTTACGATGGAGGCAGCTGCGCACCCCCGGACGCGCGCTGGCTGGGGCCGCGGGAGCGCGAGCGCCTGCCCCTCACCGGCCTGGCCAAAAAGATCCTCCGCCGCTTTGCCGACGCGTAAGCGGCCTCAGGCGGCGAGTTGGCGGATCACATTCAGTACGCGATGAGCGGGCGTGCGGCGCAGCCACGGCTCGTTTTGGTGAAAGCGAATGATGCCACGCCGATCGATTACGAGCGTCGCCGCGCCGATGCCGGTCTCGTAGCGCTCCGCGACTCTGCCATCCGGGTCGCTGAGAAAAACGAAGGGCAAGGCCAGGCGCGCTTGCAGCCGCCGCAGTTCGTTCACCTCGTCGCCGCCGATGACCACCACCTCCGCCGCCAGGCGCACGAAGGCGTCGTAATGGCGCAGGTAATTCCAAAACTGCCAGCGCGACCCCCAACTGTAGGCCGAGGAGGCGAATAGCAGCGTGGCGGGGCCGAGTTGGTGAAATTCCGCCAGGCGCCTTACCGTGCCCTCCGTGTCTGGAAGGCTAAAATCCAGGGCCACGTCGCCCACGAGCGCCGAGTACTGCATAGGCTGATTTTAACGCCCCTTCAGAACGGAATCACCGCCCGCTGGGCAGCCGGTTCCCCGATATTGGCGGGCGTTCAAGGCGGGCTGCGATGGCGGCGTCGAGGCGCGCCTGGCCGCCGCTTGCGGCGCGGCTGAAGCTTCGCCACAATCAGAGTAATCGTGCTGCCGCGGCTGAGATTTCTTTGGTTGGCCGGGCGGGGCTGGCGCCTGCGCCCCTGGCGCAGTCCCTACCTGCGCTGGCGCGTCGAAACCTTCACCGGGATCGAGGCGGAGCGCGTAGGCGCGCGCGAAATGCTGCGCGTTATGTGGCGCTATCGCGGCCGCTTGCTGGCGTTTCTATGGTGGTGCGGCAGCATGGAGCGCTGGCGGCGGCTCAGCCGACATCCGGTACAATCGGCCCATGCCGGACCCAACGACTAAGGGCGGCATGACTCCCGAGCCATTGTGGAAACCATCGCCACCGTCGTTGCCTTTATCGGCGCGCTCGTGTTCTTGGCCCATCTGCTGGCGGGAGTGGCCGAGCGCACGCGCATTCCCGACGCCTTTTTCCTGCTGATTGTCGGCTTGTTGCTGGGGCCGGTGTTTCATCGTGTAAGTCTCCGCAGCTTTGGCGCTGTCGGGCCGGCTTTCACGACCATCGCCCTGATCTTGATTCTGTTTGAAGGCGGACTGGAACTTCGGCTGGACGTGCTGTGGCGTTCATTGCGCACCAGCGTGGCGCTGAGCGTGCTGAGTTTCACCGCCAGCCTGACCATCGTCGGCTTTCTCGGCTGGCGATTCCTGCACCTTCCGCTTTTCGCGGCCATCCTGCTGGGCGCCATCGTGGGCGGCGCGTCGCCAACGGTGGTGATTCCCTTGGCGCGGCAGCTGCACCTCGGCCGCGAAGCGTCGGCGTTGCTGGCCCTGGAATCGGCCAGCGGCGACGTGCTGGCGATCGCCATCGCCTTGGGCCTGCTCGAGGCCTATCAAATCGGCGGATTGCACGTCGGCCACGTGGCCCTGCACGTCGTGTTTTCCTTCTTGGTGGCGACCGCGGTGGGCGTCGCCGGCGCCCTATTTTGGTCGCTCGTGCTGAACCGCGTTCGAACCGTGCAAAACGCCATGTTCACGACGCCAGCGTTCGTCTTCGTGCTCTTCGGGCTGGTGGAGATCGTCGGGTTCAGCGGCGCGATCGCGGCCCTCGCATTCGGCATTACCATCGGCAACATCGAGAAGATCCACATTTGGCGCCTCTTCGGGCCGATCGCGCTCAATCAGACGGAACGAGACTTTTTTTCCGAGATCGTTTTCTTGCTGAAGACGTTCTTCTTCGTTTACATCGGCCTGTCGATTGAAGTGCGCGACTGGCGGTGGCTGGCGCTGGGCGCGGTGATCGCCGTTGCGTTCCTGCTGGTTCGGTTGCCCATCGTGCGCGCCGCCGGCAGCCGCCGCTGGGGCGGCCGCGACGCCAGCCTGGTGTCGGTCATGGTGCCGCGCGGATTGGCGGCGGCGGCGCTGGCCGGTATTCCCTTGCAGGCGGGCCTGGCGCAAGGCAGCGCAATCGAGAGCATTACCTACTCGGTTATCGTCTCCAGCATCGTGCTGACTTCGGTTTTCATCTTCCTGGTGGACCGAACGCCCATCGGACTGGCTTACCGCGGCATATTTTCCGGTTGGGGAGCGCCGGATCGGGAGGAATACAAGGTCCAGAGCGTGGCCCAGGGGCGTCCGCTATGATGGGAGATGGTCGAACGGGCCAGCGCTAGCGAAGGGGTCTACAAGGCGGTGATCTGCCGCGGCTTGCGCAAGACTTATCCGGGAGGAGTGGACGCGGTTCGCGGCCTGGATCTGACGATCGGGCGGGGCGAATGCTTCGGGATGCTTGGCCCGAACGGTGCCGGCAAAACCACCACGATCGAGATTCTCGAGGGATTGCTAGCGCCGACTGCCGGCGAAGTACGCATCCTGGGGCTGGAGTGGCGCGGACACGCGACCGAGTTGCGGGAGCGGATGGGGATCTCGCTGCAAGAGACGCGCCTGGGCGAGAAGCTGACGGTTCGGGAAACGGTGGAGCTCTTCGCGGCGTTTTATCCACGTCGGCGGCCGACGGCCGAGATTTTGGAGGAGATGGCCCTGGTCGAGAAGGCCGATGCCTGGGTGGGCAAGCTTTCCGGCGGCCAGAGGCAGCGGCTGGCGGTGGCGACGGCCTTGGTCGGCAATCCCGACATCTTATTTCTCGACGAGCCGACGACCGGGCTCGATCCGCAAAGCCGCCGGCAGCTTTGGGACGTCATCCGGCGTTTCCAGGCGAGCGGAGGCACGGTGCTGCTCACCACGCATTATATGGACGAGGCGGAGCGGCTCTGTGATCGCGTGGCGGTGGTGGACCATGGGCAGATCATTGCCGAGGGCTCGCCGGCCGAGCTGGTCGAGCGGATCGTCGGGCCGCACGTGGTCGAGTTCTCCCTGACCGACGGCGAGGCCGCGGCGGATTGGATCGAGCAATTGCCGGGGGTGCAGGCGTCGCGGTCCGGCGAAGGCGGCGTGCAGCTGAACGTGCGCGAGCCGCATCGCGCGATTCCGGCGCTGATGGGCGAGATCGAACGCCACGGCTGCACGCTGGCGCAACTGAGCACGCGCCGCGCCAGCCTCGAGGACGTCTTCGTGCAGCTGACCGGCCGGCACCTGAGAGAAGCCTAGGCATGGCCACCGAAGCCCCTGTCGAAACCGCCGCCTCGACGCGGCCGCGCGTCCAGGGCCGCTGGGTCGGCTACCGCGCCCTGCTCGCGGTGCGCATGAAGGAGTTAGTCCGCGAGCCGGAGGTTATTTTTTGGGTATTTGCCTTTCCGCTCCTGCTGGCCATCGGCTTGGGCATCGCTTTCCGCCAAGCGCCCGTGCCCAGCATTCCGGTGGCGGTGGCAGCGGGACCGAGCGCGGCGCGCATCGAGGGGGCGCTGGCCGGCGGACGATTTCGCGTTTCGGTGATGCCGGAAGCGCAGGCCCTCGATCGCTTTCGCCTCGGCGACTTCGATTTAGTCATCGTGCCGGCGGGAAAGGGAGTGCTGTATCGTTTCGATCCCTCCCGTCCGGAAACGCTGCTGGCCCGCAGCCAGGCCGATGATGCCTTGCAAAAAGCGGCCGGACGCCGCGATCCGCTGCCGGCGGTCAGCCGGCCGTTCAGCGAGCCAGGCGCGCGCTATATCGACTTTCTGATCCCCGGCTTGCTGGGCATGAACCTGATGAACTCCGGCATGTGGATGGGCTTCGCGCTGGTCGAGATGCGCCAGCGCAAGCTGCTCAAGCGCCTGGTCGCCACTCCCATGCACCGCGCCGATTTCCTGCTGGCGCTCGGCAGCAGCCGGCTGTTGTTGATGCTCATGGAGGTATTTTTGCTGTTGGCCTGCGGCGTGTGGGCGTTTCGCATGCGGGTGATCGGCTCCTGGGGAGCTATCTTGGCGTTGGGCATACTCGGCGCGATCAGCTTCGGCTCCATGGGCTTGCTGACGGCTTGCCGGGCGGAGAAGATCGAGAGCGCCAGCGGCTTGATCAACGTGGTGACGATGCCGATGTGGGTGTTTTCGGGGGTGTTCTTTTCCTACGAGCGGTTTCCCCACGCCGTGCTGCCGCTGATTCGCGCCTTGCCCTTGACGGCACTGAACGACGCCTTGCGCGCCGTCATACTGCAGGGCTCGCCACTGGCCGCTCAGGGCTGGCGCTTGCTGATACTCGCGGTCTGGGGCGGGCTGGCCTTCGTGCTGGCGCTGAAATGGTTTCGCTGGACGTAAATCGCGGGCTCAAGCGAAAGACAGTTTCAGGGTCAGGGTGAAATCGGGATCGGCGCGCCGCCGCGGCGGCTCGATGCGCAGCGCCTCCGCCGTTTGCCGCCACTTTGGCGTCTCACCCGTTCCTAAAACCTCGACTCGCAGCACGCGCCCGGGCTGCGTCGGGGCCGCCAAGCCGAGCGACTTGATTTGCAATGCCTGCTCGGGCCAGCCGAGGGCAATCGCATAGACGATGGTGCCGGCGCGATTGCGCGTGAAGCGCAGGTCGGCGGGCCCAAGCTGCCGGATGCTTTTGCCGGCGAAGGAGCCGGCCTTGATCGCATTCGGCCCTTCGCCATAGGTCTTCCACGGTCGAGTGCCGTAGATCGCCTCGCCATTGGCTTGAAACCAAACGCCAATGCGCTCCAGAATGTGCTCTTCCTTGGCGTCGATCGTGCCGTCGGGCTTGCCGGGGATATTGAGCACGAAAGTGCCGTTCTTACTCACCACGTCCACCAGCCAATGGATCACGTCGCGCGGTGGCAGATAGCCGCCGAACTCGCCCGGCTTCTCAAAGAGCTTGCGCTGGTAATGCCAATCGCCGATGCAAGTCTCCGATTGCCAGGGATCGGGCAGGATGCCCGCGGCCAGGCCGCGCTCGATGTCGGCGACCACCGCTTTAGCCAAGTGCGCGGGCACCTTCTTGACGGTGGTGACGGCTTCGTTGCGTCCGCCGTGGGTCTGGAGGTTGTGGTTGTAGAAATAGGCGCCCGCGTTCATGCCGGCCCAGCCTAGCGGGAAAAGCGTGTTGTCGAAATAAAGCAGATCGGGATCGTACTGGTCGATAAGGTCCCGCGTGCGATCGTAAAAGTTCTTGACGTAGCTGGCGTCCGGCAGCGCGTCAAAAGGATGCTTGACGCTGTAGAGCCGCTGCGGATCGAGCCCTTGCCACCATTGATTGTCGCCATCGGCGGCGGTCAGGCGGCCGTCGTAGGGAGCTTGCGCCAATGGTCCGGCGGCATCCGCGCCATGGGCGGGCTGGAACCACCACCAGTTGCGGCCCTGGTGCACGGTGACGCCGAAGCGCAGGCCGCGCTGGCGCGCTGCCGCCGCCCAGGTGCCGATCACGTCGCGGTGCGGGCCGATTTGCGCGGCGTTCCAGGGATGGAACCGGCTGTTCCAGGTGTCGAAGCCGTCGTGATGATTGGCGAGGGCGAGAAAGAATCGCGCTCCGGCGCGCTGGTAGCGCTCCATCAGCGCTTCCGGATCCCAGTTCAGCAGCGTCCATTGCGCGCAAAGATCCTTGTAGCCGAAGCGCGTGGGCGGCCCATAATGCTGCCGATGGAAGGCGGCCTGCCTGGACTTCTCCAAATACATGTTGCGCGCATACCAATCGCCGTCTTCCGGCACGCACTGCGGCGACCAATGATTCCAGATGCCGAATTTGGCGTCGCGATACCAATCCGGACACTCGTATTCGAGCAGCGACTCCCAAGTCGGCTGGAAGGGTCCGGCGCCGGCCAGGCCCGGCAGGGGCGAGAGCATGGGCACGCCGTCGAGCGAGCCGCCGGGCAGCGGCAGCGGCGGCGGATCGCCCCAGCCGGTGGGCTGCCAGGCGCGCTCATCGAGCCGCTCGGCCACGATCTTGCCGCCGCGGACGGCGTAGAAGACCCGCGCTTCGGGCGCCTGGGCGCAGAACGCGGCGTAATCTTCGCGGTAGCGACCGAAGCCGGCGCTCGTTGGCGGCGGAGGCGGGGCGCCTTGCGAGGAAACAAGGTTAAGGTTCGCGGCTTCGCCGCCGCGGGCTACGGCTGCGGCGGAGACGGCGCCGCCCAGCCACTGGCAAAATTCCCTGCGTCGCATGCGGCTCAGTTTACCCCGGAGCTGCAAGCGCCGGCGGCGGCACGCGCGACTCGCTACTGAGTGCCGCCGGCTTCGCTCTGATAGGGATTGATGTTATAGAAAAAGTAAAACCGCAAGCGCAGCTGCGGGCCGTGAAACTCAGACGGCAGGGGCGGGAACGGATTGGAAGCGTTGATCGACGCTTGCGCCGCCTGATCGAAGGAAAACGTGCCGGAGGGGGATTCGAGCAGCAGTCCCGGCACTGAGCCATTCTGCTGGATCGCAAAGACCACCACCACGCGCCCCTTACGGCCGAGGTACGCCATCTCGGGCATCACCGCGTACCAGTTCTTGCGCACCTCGTCGAGGACGCGTTGCAAGTAAGGCTTGAAGTCCACGCCCTGCGTGTCGGTAAGGATCTGCACCCCATTGCCGATCTCGCCGCGGCCGCCAGGCCCGGGATTGCCGGCGGGCACGGGCAGTTGGCCTACTTCCGCGATGCTCTGGCGGCCTTGGACACGCTGGCGTGCCGCTTCGTCGATGGCGCGGCGGAGCTGGCTGGAGGCGGAGAGCCCGGGAATCGGCACGGTCAACCGGGGCTGGGTGACCTGCGGAGGAACGGGTTCGAGCTGAAGGCCAAGATTGGCGGCTTGCCGGCCTTGGTCGGCGGCATGGCCGGCGGCCTGCGCCTCGCGCTTGGGCTGGGCCGGCTGCGGCGGGGGCGCTGCCGGGCGGGCGGGCACGGGCGCGCGCAAGGCGGCGCGCGGCGGCGGGGAAGAGGGCGCTGAATAGCTCTCCAGCACCGGCTGATGGCGGTGGAGGAGCCGATCGCGATCGCTCAGGACGTTGCTGCGGACCTTCTGGCGCGGCTTGGGGGTTTTGAGCGGCGTTTCCAAATAGACGATGTGCTGATGCTGGAGAACTTGTTGCGGCGAGCGCAGCGCGGTGCGGGGGCTGGACTCGAGCCAGCTCGGCAGCTTGGGATGCAGCAGAATGAGGATGAAAATGCAGAGGTGGACGATGACGGAGAGGAACACCGCCTCGCGGCGGCGATTGCGCTCCTTCTGGTCGCGCAATTCGAGAAATAGGCTCTCGACGTCGAAGCCTGGCGCCGGCCGGCCTGTCTCTTGAACCGTTTCTGTGGGTTCGCCGATGGCCATTGGCAGCGAAGATCCTTCGGCCCGCCGGCGCCTCTGCGCAGCAGGCATCCCGCTCGCCCCCCTGGCCGGGGAGCCATGCGGGAGCGCGTGCGCGCGATAGTCAATTCATCATAACAGCAGGACCAGGCCGCCAGAGTGCTATAGGTCACTGGGCGGGTGCAACACCTACGCGCCGGGCGTGCTCGGCAATGGCTTGGCCGGCGGCCAGGGCGGCGGCCAGGGCGCG
>JBOGKX010000084.1:0-4762 GCA_050746125.1 Terriglobales bacterium
AACGGAGGCCTTTTTCGAGGCACGTCACATCCTGATGATCGAAGATGTGGGCCCCAACTCCGAAGTCGCCACCCTGATCAAGCAAGCCGAATCCAAGCCATAGATACGGCCGTTCTCCACGGCGCGCGCCCGCCCGTGCGCCGTCAATTTTTTGACTAAAACTATAGTTGACATTGTAACGACGGCGGCGTAGGGTGGGGTTATGACCAAGCGCAAAGCCGAACGAACGTTGACGCCGCTGGAGCTCGAAATCATGCAGGCCTTGTGGGAGCTGGGGCCGGCGCCGCTGCAGGCCGTGCACGAACACGTCGCGCGGCGCAAGCCGCGCGCCTACACCACGGTGCAGACGGTGCTGCAGGTGCTCTATCGCAAGGGTAAGGTGGCGCGGGCGAAGCAGCAGCGCGCATATCTGTATCGCGCGCTGGAGACGCGGCAATCCGTGGCGCGCCGCGCCCTCGGCGGCTTGCTCGACAACCTGTTCGGCGGCTCGGCCGAAAGTCTGGTGCTCAACCTGGTTGAGACGAAACAGCTCGATGCGGCAGCGCTGGAACGGGCGCGCCGACTGCTACAAGGAGGAAAGTCATGACCGCATTTCTCTGGACCCTGTTCTGGCAGACCTTGGTGGTGGCAATCGCGGCGGCGGCGGCAGCATGGCTGCTGCGCGGTCAGCCGGCGGCGGCGCGGCACCGGATCTTTTTCGGAGCGTTACTGATCGCCGCGCTGTTGCCGGCCGCGGGCGCATGGCTGCACCTCACGCTGGTGCGCGCCACGGGCCCGGCCACGGCCACGGTCTTCGTAAAAACGCACAGTCGGCGCTTCGGAGTGGCGGGGGTGGCGGCGCCCGCGTCGCCGGGCACGGCGCCCTGGCGCTTTCCCAGCCTCGGCGTGATGCTCGGCTTCCTGTGGGTCGGCGCCATGCTGCTGCAGGCGGCCAGCCTGGCGCGGCGTTCATGGCGCGCGCGGCGTTCGTGGCGACAGGCGGCGCCGGATCGCGTCGTGGCCGGCGTGCCGGTGCTGCGCGGCGCGGAAGGACCGTTCACGCTGGGGTGGCTGCGGCCCCGCATCGTGCTGCCGGCGGCGCTGCTGGAGCGCGAGGCGTGGTCGGAAGCCGCACTGGCGCACGAGCTCGCGCACGTGCGGCGACGGGACTATCTCTGGGCGTGGCTCGGTGAGCTGGCGCTCGTGCCGTTGGCCTGGCATCCGGCGGCGCGCTGGCTGGCGGGCCAGGCGGCGCTGGCGCGGGAATCCGCCTGCGATGAAGCCGCGCTGGCCCGGGATGCCGCTTATCCCACGCGCCTCGTGGACATCGCCACCGCCTTGCACGCCGCGGCCGCGCCGCACGCCGGCCTGTGCCTGGCACGCCGGCACGGTTTGGAGCGACGCGTCGCCTGGCTGACGGCCGCTGCGCCGCGCCGTTCGCGCGTGCGCATGGCGGTGGCCGGCGCCGCCCTCAGCATGGCGGTGACGGCGGCCTGGGCCTTGGGCGGCGGCGTGCGCCATCGGACGGTGCCCGCGCCCGCGCCGGCGCCCGCGACTATCGCCGCCGCCCAGCAATCGCAAGCCGCAGCGCCCATTCGGGTCGGCCCCCAGGTTGTGGCGGCCATGTGCATCTCCTGCCCCAAACCCGCCATGCCGCCCGCCGCCGCCGCCGGTATTCAGGGCTCGGTCGAAATGCACGCGCTCATCGGCCAGGACGGCAGTGTGACCGATCTCGGCTGCGGCGTGGGTCAGCCCGCGCTGCTCGCGGCCGCCGAGGCGACCATCCGCAACTGGCGTTACCACCCGCTCACGCTCAACGGACAGCCCCAATCGGTCAGCACCACGATCACGGTCGATTTCAGCCTCGACAATGGCCTCGCGCCGCCGCCCGTCGAGGGGCTGACCGGTGTGGTGTGCGATGAACAGGGAGAACGGGTGACCGGCGCCACGATCACGGCCACCGACCCGGCGACGCTGGCGACGTCGCAAACCATGACGGGCAACGACGGCAGCTTCAGCCTCGATCTGCCCGACGGCCAGTACGACGTCGAGGTCGCAAGCCAAGGCTTCCGGCCGCTGCGCCAACGGGTAACGCTGCCGCTCAAGATCCCTTGGCTGGTCGTGCTTCCGCTTGGCGATTCCAGCCAGCACGTCCTCGTGCGGCAAGGGCGAGGCGGGGCGCGCCGGGCTATCCGCGAAAAACTGCGCGGCAGCCCGAACGCAATCGCTCCACAAGGGCCGGGGAGCCGCTGAAGCGTCCAATCCGGCTAGACTGCGCCCGGCGAGACCGCGTGCTCGTCGTGGAGCACGTCGCTATGCCTATCCCCCAACTCACGCGGCGCGCCGCTTGACGGCGGCCGCCGCCGGGTCTAATATGCGACATATGTCGCATGCATTCACCGGCGCGGGCGGCCACGCCAGGGCGGGCCGCCCGTGACGCTGTTCGGTTATGGCTTCGAGCAGCTTACGCGGCGCGAGCGCGAGATCATGAACGCCGTGTTCGGGCTGCGCAACGCGGCCACGGCGGAGGCGATCCGGAAGCGGCTCACGCGGCCGCCGAGCGACTCCTCAGTGCGGGTGATGCTGGGGCGGCTCGAGAAGAAGGGCTTTCTGCGACACCGGCGCGAGGGTGCGCGCTTCGTCTACTCCGCGACGGTGGCGCCGCAAAAGGCGCGGCGCAGCGCGATGCGGCATCTGCTCGAGGTGTTTTGCGGGGGCTCGGCCAAGCAACTGGTGACGGCGCTGGTGGCGGAGCAGGAATGGACGGGTGAGGAGCTGGACGCGCTGCGCGCCGAGATTGAACGCGCGCGGCAGGGAAGGAGCTAGGCCATGCCATCGCTGGCGCGCGCAATGCTGGCCGCCTGGGGAACGTCGTTCGTGGCGCTGCTGCTGCTCAAGGCCACCTGCGTGCTGGCGGCGGGTCTGGCGGCGGCGGCGCTGGCGCGGCGGCGCTCGGCCGCGTTCCGTCACGTGGTGCTGGCGGCGACGTTCGCCGGCCTGCTGCTATTGCCGCTGTTGTCGCTGGTGAGCCCGCCGCTGCGGCTGGCCATCGTCCCGCCGTCGGCCTTGAGCGCGTCGCCGCTGGCGGCGGCGCCGGCTGCGGCGGCCGCGGCTGTTGGGCCAGCGGCGGCTTCCCTGCTCCTCGCCAACGCGGTCCGCCCGGCGACGGTAGCGCCGCGGGTGAACTTAGGCTGGCTGCTGGGCCTGATCTGGCTGGGCGGCGCCCTGCTCGCGGCGTTGCCGGTCGAGGCGGGCCGCCGGCGCGTGCGGGCGCTCGTGAGCGCGACCGGGCGCTGGCCGGCCGCCGAGCCGGTGCTGGCGGCGCTCGCCAATAGGCTTGGACTGCGGCGGCGCGTGCCGGTGTTGATTTCGGACCGGCTGGCGGGACCGGCCATGTGCGGCTGGCGGCGGCCCGCGATCCTGCTGCCGCCCGCGGCGCGGGAATGGGCGCCGGAGGCGCTCGAGTGCGCGCTGGCGCACGAGATCGAGCACGTACGCCGCGGCGACCACGCCAGCCAGCTCGCGGCGCGATTCGTGTGCGCGCTGTACTGGTTCCATCCGCTGGCCTGGCGCGCGCTGCAGCGGCTCGAGCTCGAGGCCGAGCGCGCCTGCGATGACGCCGCGCTCGCGATTGCGCCGCCAGTGGCGTATGCCAGCCACCTGGTCGAGGTGGCGCAGCGCATGCGGAACGCGCATCCGCTGCCGCTGCCGGGCATGGCCCGGCGGTCGGACCTGTCGGCGCGCGTGCGCGCCGTGCTCGACCTGCATCAGTGCCGCCGCCGCGCCCACGCATTCTGGGCGCTGCTGGCGCTGGCGCCGGTGGTCGCCATGGTGGCGGCCATGGCGCCATTGCAGGCGACATCCGCCCCCCGGCCGCAATCGGCGATCCTCCGCCAATCCCCGGTGGTCAACCCTCAGTTTGATGCCGCCACTATCAAGCCTGCCCGGCCTGATGAAGGGTTCACCGATCCCATAATCGTTCCGATGCGGCTGAGTTTGCACAGATGGACTCTGAAAGATCTCCTCCAGAGAGCCTATGCACTTAAGGGATATCAGGTCCAGGGACCGGCCTTGATGGCACATGATTACTTCGATCTCGACGCCGAGGTACAGCAACCCGCAAACGAGCGGCAAATGGATGCGATGCTGAAAACCTTCCTGATCGCGCGGTTTTCTCTTATCACGCACACGTCGACCAGGATCACGGATGCCTATCTCCTGCAAGTGGCCGCCAGCGGATCCAAGCTGCAAGGCGGGGCGCCGGATGAGGACTATATCCAACTCGGGTTTCGAGGTCGTTACGACGCAACCCTCAAGGGCACTGCCCCCATGGGCAGTTTCGCCACTTTCCTCAGCCGCATGCTCGGCATCCCCGTGATCGACGCGAGCGGGCTGGCGGGCACATACCAGTTCTCGCTGAAATTCCGGCCCGGCCCTGGAAATCGGGTGCTGCGAGGCCTGCCGATACTACAGCCGAATGAGGAATCCACCGCCGGCCGATCCGGCACTCCCGCCGAGGCCCTGCAAAGCATATTCGCCGCTCTCCCAGAGCAGTTGGGGCTGAAGCTCGTGGCTCACAAGGAACCCATCAAGATCCTGGTTGTCGACGCAGCCAGACGCGTGCCGCTCGGCAACTGAAGGCCGCACCCACGGGAGCGGATCTTGACGCCTGACGAGCCAACTTGGACGCGCCCTGAGCAGAGCGGGCGCGCGTTGCCGCCAAGCGAATTCCGGCCGCAGCCCGACCAGCGGGAGGGGGCGAAGGCGCCAGTGGCGCGTTCGC
>JBOGKX010000085.1:0-8601 GCA_050746125.1 Terriglobales bacterium
CCGCCCCACCCGCGCCGAGCGAGCGCTGATCCCGACTGCTCTAGAAGACGATCTTCGCCTGCAGGGCAATCATGCGAGGGTTGGAGTCGCCGCCGTTCTGGCCGAGCAGGCCGTTATTGGGTGAAGTCAGCGAGTCGATGGCGTTGGGGCCGTTGAGCAGCGTCCGGTTCGGTCCGCCTTTATAGCTGGTGAAGACGTTGCCGGCGGCCGACGGGTTGGAAAAGTTGGGGTGATTGAACAGGTTGTAGGCGTCGAAGTTCAGCCGCAGGCCGATGCGTTCGGTCATCTGCACCGTCTTGGAGAGCTCGAAGTTGGTCCACTGGAAGTCCGGCCCGCGCAGGTAAGCGGCGTTGTTGCCGTTGAACTGGCAAAGGCCGGGCGTGAGGCCCTCGGCGCCGGTGGCGTAGTCGTAGCACTCCCGGGTGTTCGGATCCCAGATCGATGCTAAGGCCAGCGGGTTGAACCACTGCACGTCGCCCGGCTGGGTCACGCCGGGAATGACCTGGTCGCGGGAATAGGGCGCCACGCCAGGCACAATCAGGCCGCTGACCGGACCGGTACGCTGCAGCAGGTGGCTGCTGAGCGAGGAGCCGCCGTTGACGCCGACGAACACCGGCGTGCCGCCCTGGGCGAACGTGGAGCCGGAGATCCGCCAATTGTTGGCGATCTCGCCCAGCAAGCCGGTGTGATGGAACGGCAGGGCGTAAGTGTAGCTGGCGTTGGCGACCTGGGTGATGTCGTCCGAGCACAGGGCATAGGTGTTGCTCAGGTCACTGGCCATGCCGGCGCCATCGAAGTAGGGGGTGCCGGTCGTCATGCACTTGCTGAAGGTGTAGTTGAAGTTGAGCGTCAGCCCGTGGAACATGCGGTCCACGGCGCCGGCCTGCAGCGAATCGTAGCGGCCGTAGCCATCGTAGCGAGTCTGGCTATAGCTGTTGAAGCGCGGGTCGGGGCTGCCGGCGGAGCCGGTGGAGCTGTAGATGAAGGGTGTAAAGCAGCCGCTGCATACGGTCTGATAGCCGTTCTCATTGACGGTGTAGGAATTGTGCTGGCTCCGCGTGCCCACATAGCCCACGTTCACGGCGAAATTGCGGCTGATCTGCTGCTGAATTTTGAGGTTGTACTGGTAGACCACGGGCGCGAGCAGGCCGGCCGCGGGCAGAGCCGAGATGCTCGATTGCGGCACACAGTTCAGCGGGTTGACGCCGGGCGCGGCGCAGGAGGAGGCGCCGCCGGCGAAGTTGGCCTGGTATTGGACGTTGGCGGCCGCCGCCGCGGCCACCGCGCTGCCGGGCTGGGTCGGATCCCAACCGGTGCCGCACTCCGCGCTGCTGCCGCCGGCGACGGTGCAGCCGGCGGGCGAGCCGACCGCGCCCAGGTTGCCCGAGCCCAGTCCGCCGGTAAAGCTGGGATTGAAGGGAGGGTTGTTGGCCAGGGTGGAGGCGGCGCTGGAGGCGGCGATTGAGCTGAACATGCCCCAGCCGATCTTGATCAGTGTGTTGCTGTAGGGCTGCCACGCAAGCGCCAGGCGCGGCTGCCAGATCTCATAGGGCACCGAGGACCAAAGCGAGTGCTGGGCAGTGAAGACCGAGTTCGGCGCCACCGCGATATTGGCGCTGCCATGGCCGAACGTGGTCCAGTCGGCAAAGTTGCCCTCGTAAGGTTGCCGATCCACCGGGTTGGAGTTGTGGGTGGCGCGTACGCCGTAGGTAAAGGTGAGCGTGGGCGAGAACTGCCAAGTGTCGCCGAAATACAGATCCAACGCAAAACTCTTGTACTGCTCGACGGTGGTGATCGGGAAGCGCTGGCCGGCGCTCGATGCAGCGCCGAACATCAGCTCGCTCCAGTTGCCGGCGCTCGAGCTGGCGAAATCGCGGCCGAAGCCGTGGTCGTTGACCAGCTCGCGGCGGAAGTTCTCGCCCAGCTTCAAGGAGTGGCTGCCATGCGTCCAGGTCATGTTGTCGATGAACTCGTACTGGGTGACGTTGCGGCCCTGGGGAAAGTTGGTCGAGCCCACGCCGGTGGTGGGCAGGCCCACGGAGCCCAGCCCGTCAATGGCGGCGTGCTCGGCGGCGGGGGTGTCGAAGTCGAAAATGGCGCTGTACCAGAGGAAGCCGGTCGAGGCGTCATTGGTCAGGCTGGGGCTGAACACGTGCGTCCAGTCGAGCACGCCCTGGTGATCGGGCTGGAAGGAGTTCTCGTCAAACACCGGGTTGATGGAGCTGACGCCGGTGGTCTGGGTGCCCTGGTCGTCGCTGTACTTCGACCACACGGTGTTGTTCTGGTTCACGGTCCAGTCAATGCGGAAGCTGGTCAGCGTTTCCGGCGTTTTGGCCGAGGTGGAGAGAATGCCCCTGGTTTCGCAGCCGGTGTCGCTGGGGATGGGGTTGTAGGCGGGGTTGGGCGTGACTTTATCGGAAAGGAACTGGTTGTTGTTGGGCATCACCTGCGGGTTATAGCTGGGGTCCGCGCTGCCGTTGGCGAGTAGGTTGCAGCCGAACAGCGCGCGGGTGTTGGGCGTGATCTGGCGGTCGCCGCGGGTGCCCACCGAGGTGTCGCCATAGAGCTTGAAGATCTGCGCCATGAACGGCGCCTCGTTGGCGGCCGCGGGCAGGTAGCGGTAGGTGGACCTGCCGGAACCGGCCGAGATGTCGGTATCGTAGCCACCTGTGCCGAGTTCCGACGCGGCATAGGTCTCGAACGCCGGGCTCGGGACCGTGAAGTTGGACACGTGGGGCAGGTCAATGCGGGTGCCTTCGCTGTCAACGAAGAAGAACAGCTTGTTCTTGACAATGGGGCCGCCCACGCTCGCCACCCAGTTGTTGACGTTGTCGAATGGCTTCGGTGAGAGCGACTGGCCGGGCTGGAGCGGCTGGGACTTGACAAAGAAATCGTAGGCGTTGAGCGTGCGGCCGTTCCACTGCCAGCCGGCGTTGCCATGGAAGCTGTTGCCGCCGCTCTTGCTCAGGTAGTTGACCTGGCCGGCGGCCATGCGCCCTTGATCCACCGAATAGGAGGCAGTGTTGACGGAGACCTCGGCAACGGCGTTCGAGCCCAGCAGCATGTTGCTGGGGCCGCTGTTGTTGTCGTTATTGAAGGGATCGTTGTCGTCCATGCCATCTACGGTGTAGTTGACCGCATTGCCCTGGACGCCGTTGAAGCTCAGGCCGGCGGTGCCGCCGCCGCCCTGGACGTGCATTACCGCGCCGGGCGCGATCTGGGCGAGCATGGTGATGTCGCCGCCCGGGTTGGGGAGGTTCTCGATCGCCTTGGTGTCGAGCGTGGTGGTGGTGTTGGCGTTTTGCGGCTGCAGCAGCGCGGCCTCGCCGGTAACCTGAACCGTCTGGCTGGCGGAGCCCACCTGCAGCTTGAAATTGAGCGTGCCCGTGGTCGAGACCTGGACGCCGATACCGGCCTGCTTCACGGCCTGGAATCCGGTCATGCCCACGGTTATCGTGTACTTGCCCGGCTGCAGCAGCGGAATCAGGTAGCTGCCATTGACTTGGGTGACGGCGGAGTGCTGCGTGCCGGTGGCCTCGTTGGTCGCGGTCACCTTGGCGCCAGGAATGGAGGCGCCGCTGGGGTCCTTCACCACGCCGGAAAGCGCGCCCGTAGTCAACGACTGCGCCCGCGCCGGCGCCGCCAGTCCGCCCCCAGCCGGGCCCAACAGCATCAGAGGAGCGACCAACATCACCGCCAGCGTCAGCCGGCGCGCCATCAATGCAAGCTTGCCACCCACCATACCGTATATCCTCCAAATCGGCAGATGCAGGCTTATGTTACATATGACACGGCCTGCTAAGTATGGCAGTGTGGGGCTTGCGGCACCCGTTGTCAACCGGAATCGTATCTGGCATCGTACCTGGCCGCATGCCGGGGCGTGGCTGCGACGGTACGGGCGGGCTGCCGACCCTAGCCGCTTACCTTGGTCTGCATAGCCCCAGTTGGCAAAATGCCTTGGCCGGTGGCGCGGGCAGCTCCTAATGCCCCTGCCTTGGGAAAGGCCAGGGGTAAAAAAAAGCGGGGGCGCCGAAGCGCCCCCGCGGTAGCACGGAAAACTCGATCAGAGCCCGGCCGGCCTTAGAAAACGACCTTGGCTTGCAGGGCGATCATGCGGGGGTTGCTGTCGCCGCCGTTGCCGTCGCCCAACAGGCCATTATTGGGCGAGGTGAGTGAGTCAATGGCGTTGGGGCCGGCGAGCAGGGTCCGGTTGGGGCCGCCCTTGTAAGTCTGGAACACGTTGCCGGAGGCCGAGGGGTTGGCAAAGTTGGCGTGATTGAAAAAGTTGTAGGCCTGGAAGTCGAGCCGCAAGCCGACGCGCTCGATCATCTGGACCGTCCCGGAAAGATCGAAGTTGGTCCACTGGAAGCCGGGCCCGCGCAGATAGGCAGCGTTGTTGCCATTGAACTGGCAGAGGGTGGAGTTGAGGCCCTCGGTGTTGGTGGCGTAGTTATAGCACTGGTGGGTGTTGGGATCCCAGATGGCCGCCAGAGCCAGCGGGTTGAACCACTGCACGTCGCCGGGCGGCGTAATGCCAGGGATGGCTTGGTTGCGCGAATAGGGGGCCACGCCGGGCACGAGAATGCCGCCCACCGGACCCGTGGTCTGCACCAGCTTGCTGCTCAGACTACCACCGCCGGAGATGAACACCGGCGTGCCGCCCTGAGCGAAGGTGGCGCCGGAAATCATCCAGCTATTGACCAACTCGCCCAGGATGCCGCCGGAGTGATGGAGCGGCAGCGCGTAGGTGTAGTTGGCGTTGGCCACCCGCTGAATGTCGCTGCTGCACAGCGTGTAGGTGTTGCGCAGGTCGCTGGCCATGCCGGGGCCGTCAGAGTAGGGCGTGCCGGTGGACATGCACTTGCTGAAGGCGTAATTGAAATTCAGCGTGAGCCCGTGCGTGAGGCGCTCGACCGCGCCCGCCTGCAGCGAGTCATAGCGGCTGTAGCCATCGTAGCGGGTCTGGCTGTAGCCGGTAAAGCGCGGATCGGGGCTGCCGGCGGCGCCGGTGCTGCTGTAGGTGAAGGGGGCGAAGCAGCCGCTGCAGACCGTCTCGTAACCGTTGTCGTCCACGCTGAAGGAGTTGTGCTGGCTGCGGGTGCCGACGTAGCCGATATTGACGGCGAAGTTGCGGTTGATCTGCTGCTCCACCTTCAGACTGTATTGATAGGTCACGGGCGCGAGCAGGCCGGCGGCGGGCAGGGCCGAGATGCTGGACTGCGGGACGCAGGCGGTCTTGCTGACGCCGGGGTCGGCGCAGGAAGGGGCACCGCCGGAGAAGTTGGCCTGGTACTGAGCATTGGCGGCCACCGCGGCCGACACCGCGCAGCCGGCAATGGCCGGATCCCATCCGAACGCGCACTGCGGGCTGGCAGCGGTGTTGCTGATGTTGCAGCCGGCGGCGGAGCCGATCGCCGCGCCCAGTTCGCCCGAGGCCAAGCCACCGGTGAAGCTGGGGTAGAACGGAGGGTTGCGAGCCAACGTCTCGGCGGCGCTGGTGGCGGCA
Source organism: Terriglobales bacterium (assembly GCA_050746125.1). GTDB lineage: Bacteria > Acidobacteriota > Terriglobia > Terriglobales > SCQP01 > JAJPKR01. Next base: position 5,507 of record JBOGKX010000085.1, read on the forward strand.
ATCGAGCTGAACATGCCCCACCCGGCCTTCACCAGGGTGTTGCTACGGGGCTGCCAGGCCAGCGCCACGCGCGGCTGCCAGACCTCATAGGGCACCGAGGACCAGAGCAGGCTCTGCGCCGTGAAGATGGAGTTGGGAGCAACGCCCAGATTGGCGGCACCGTGGCCGAACGTGGTCCAGTCGGCGAAGTTGGCCTCGTAGGGCTGCTTGTTGATGGGGTTGGAGTTGTGGGTGGCGCGAATGCCGTAGTTGAGGGTCAGCTTGGGCGTCAACTGCCAGGTGTCGCCGAAGTAGAGGTCGAGCGCAAGGCTCTTGTACTGCTCGACGGTGGTGATGGGATAGCGCTGGGAGGCGGCGGAGGCGGCGGCGTACATCAGCTCGCTCCAGTCGCCGGCGGTCGAGCTGGCGAAATCCTCGGAGAAGCCGTGATCGTTGACCAGCTCACGCCGGAAGTTCTCACCGAACTTGTAGGAGTGATTGCCGTGAGTCCAGGTCAGGTTGTCGATGAACTCGTACTGGGTGAGGTTGCGGCCCTGAGGGAAGCTGGTCGAGCCCACCCCGGTGGTGGGCAAACCCACCGAACCCAGCCCGGAAATCGCCGCGTGTTCGTCGGGGTGTTGAAGTCAAAGATGGCGCTGTACCAGAGGAAGCCGGTGGAGGCGTCATTGGTCAGGTTGGGGCTGAACACATGTGTCCAGTCGAGTACGCCCTGGTGATCGGGCTGGAACGAGTTCTCATCGAACACCGGGTTGATGGCGCTGACGCCGGTGGTCTGGGTGCCCTGGTCGTCGCTGTACTTGCCCCACACGGTGTTGTTCTGCTTCACCGTCCAGTCAATGCGGAAACTGGTCAGCGTTTCCGGGGTCTTGGCGGAGGTGGTCAGAATGCCCCGGGTTTCGCAGCCGGTATCGCTGGGAATGGGGTTGTAGACCGGGTTCGTCGTAACCCCGTCCGACAGGAACTGGTTGTCGTTGGGCATCATCTGCGGGTTGTAGCTGGAGTCCACCGCGCCACTGGCCAGAATGTTGCAGCCGAACAGCGCACTGGTGTTGGGCGTGATCTGGCGGTCGCCGTGAGTGCCGACCGAGGTGTCGCCGTAGAGGCCGAAGATCTGCGTCATCCAAGGTGCGGCGGCTGCATTGCCGGGCAGGAAACGGTAGGTGGATTTGCCGTCGCCGACGGTGATGGAGGTGTCATAGCCCCCCTGCGGCAACTGGGTGGCGGCATAAGCCTCAAAGGCCGGACTGGGAGCGGTATAGCTGGCGACGTGGGGCAGGTCAATGCGCGTGCCCTCGCTGTCCACGAAGAAGAAGAGCTTGTTTTTGACGATGGGTCCGCCGACACTGGCGGCCCAGTTGTTGACGTTGTCGAAGGGCTTGGGGGCGAGCGACTGGCCGGCGGCGAGCGGCTGCGACTTGACGAAGAAATCGTAGGCGTTCAGTGTGCGGCCGTTCCACTGATAACTGGCATTGCCGTGGAAGCCGTTGCTGCCGCTCTTGCTCAGGTAGTTGACCTGGCCCGCGGCCATGCGGCCCTGGTCCACCGAGTAGGAGGTGGTGTTGACGGTGACCTCGGAAACGGCATTGGAGCCCAGCAGCATGTTGCTGGGGCCGCTGTTGTTGTCATTGTTGAACGGGTCGTTGTCGTCCATGCCGTCCACGGTGTAGTTCACCGCGTTGCCGGGCACGCCGTTGTAGCTCAGGCCGGCGGTGCCACCGCCGCCCTGCACGTGCATTTCGGCGCCGGGGGCGATCTGCTCCAGCATGGTGATGTCGCCGCCGGGGTTGGGGAGGTTCTCGATCGCCTTGCTGTCGAGCGTGGTCGAGGTGTTGGCGTTTTGCGGCTGCAGCAACGCCGCCTCGCCCGTGACCTGCACGGTCTGGGTGCTGGCGCCGACCTGGAGCTTGAAGTTCAGCGTGCCGGTGGTCGACACCTGGATGCCAAGCCGGCCTGCCGCGTCGCCGAGAAACCGGCCATGGCCACGGTGATGGTGTATTTGCCCGGCTGCAACAGAGGAATGAGAGAACTGCCGTTGACCTGGCTTACCACCGTGTGCGTGGAACCCGTGCCCTCATTGGTCGCGGTCACCTTCGCGCCCGGAATGGAGGCGCCGGTGGGATCGGTGATGACGCCGGACAGCGCGCCGGTGGTCAGGGATTGCGCCGACGCCGGCGCGGTGAGCCCGGCGGCTCCGCCGAGCAGCAAACATGCCAGAGACAGGGCCAGAACCCCGAAGGTGCGCCGCAGTCCGTATCCACAACCTGCCATACCGTAGCCTCCTGTTTTTTCGCCGAGCCGATCGTAAGTCGCAGCCCGGCATTACAGGTTATAGAGGCAGAAGATCGCTATGTCAGTAGGCTAATTTGATGCTGCTAGATATCGTAAGTTAGCTATGACAACAAAAGCATAGCGAGCCCTTGGCGGTGCGCTCGACTATTTCGGCGCGCTGGGCGCGGCGGCGGCCGCCGCCGCCTGCACCACCTGCCGCAGGGGGACGCCGGCGCGGCGCGCGGCCGCCCGGCAGTCCTCGTACTCGGGCGCGAGTTTGTCGCCGCTGCGCTTGACGCGGATGGGGCCGTAAGGGGTGGCGACGGTGATCATGTCGCGGACGAGGACAACGCGCTCGCAGGGGAGCAGGCGGACGCCGAGCGTCGGGGTTTCAGCCAGTAGGAGATCAAGCAGTGGGTCGCGCTGCTCCGGCCGGGCGAGGAGGGTGAGCTCGACGCCGGGGCGGCATTTCTTCATGTGCAGCGGCGTGGTGTAGGCGTCGAGGGCGCCGAGTTCGAGCGCGCGTTCGAGGACGTAGCCGATGATCTGGGGGGAACAGTCATCGAGGCTGCACTGGAGCAGGAGGATGGACTCGGTGGTCCGGGCCGGGCTCATACGCGGGCGGCGGCGGCGCGCTTCGCCAGGATGTTGGCCACGATGACCTGGCCGTGAAAGCGGCCGTTCTCGATGAAGATTTCCGACGTGTTGCGGCCGGCGACGATAACGCCGCCCAGATACAGATCGGGCACGTTGGTTTCGTACGTCGCCGGATCGCAGACCGGCCGCATGGCGGCGTCGAGTTGGACGCCGGCGGCACGGAGAAAGTC
>JBOGKX010000086.1:0-1816 GCA_050746125.1 Terriglobales bacterium
GGCTGCATCCGGGGATGAACCAGTTCCTCTGGAATCTCCGCTATCCGGACGCAACCGATGTGAACGGCGTCCTGTGGTCGGTCAACGGCGCCTCGGAGCCGGTTGGTCCCGAGGTGCCGCCGGGAACGTATTACGTGCAGTTGTCCTATGGCGGCGCCACGACGCCGAAGCGCGCCTTCACGGTGACGCTCGACCCGCGCCTGCACGCGTCGCAAGCCGCGCTCGAGCAGCGCTTTGACCTGATGATGCGCATCTACAAGGCCGAGAACGAGCTCGACGGGACGTTGAACCAGGCCCTGGCGCTGCGCGACAAGCTCGCGCCCACTTCCGCCGCCTACACCTCCCTTAACGACGCCATCGGCGGCCTGGTCGAGCTCCGCATCCAGTCGAGCGAGGGCGGGCTGATGTTCCGCGCGCGGCTGCACGCCTGGCTCACGAACATCGGCCAGCAAGTGGACCAGGAGTTTGAGGCCCCAACGCCCGCCATGGTGCAGGTCGCCGACCTCTACATCCAGGAGGCCGATGCCGGCGCGGCGCTATTGCGCGCCGCCATGGCCCGCGCGGGCCGCTGACGGAAGAAGTGGCTAGTTGCTAGTGGTTAGTGGCTAGCGCGCCGCGAAGAGTCGCTAGTCGTTTAATGGCTAGCGCTGCTGCAGGAGCGGCTTTTGTGGGGCGGGCCCCCTGGCCGTGAGAGCGCCAGTGGCGCTCGAACGCCGGCCCCCGGCCGGCCGCCGCCCGCTTTGAAGCGGCGTTCAGCCACACGATGTCGCCGGCATCGGGCGCGATTCGCGGCACTACCAGATCTCTTTGCCTTCCGGGCGCCCGAAGTCAACCGCCTCGGGCTGGTTCTTTCGCGTGATGCCCCGCAGCAGGTCATTCAGCTCGTAGGTTTTTTGCTGCACGGGCTCGATGACGATCCGGCCTGCCTCGGCACGCACATCCACCGCGTCGCCGAGATCAAGCTGCATGGCCTGCATCACCGACGCCGGAATCCGCACCGCGGCACTATTGCCGCATTTCTTCAGCCTTGATTTCATCGCCGTGCCCCTGCCTATACCGTATACCGAGATCGGCGTGCGCGATAGCGGCGGCCGGCCACCCTGCGCTCTCGCCGGGCTGCGGCCGGAACTCGCTCGGCGGCAACGCCTGCCCGGTCTGCTGGGGCGCCTCCGGGTGCTTCGGGCGGCAGGAGGCCGGCGTTCGAGCGACACTGGCGCTCTCACGGCCGGGAGCCCGCCCCACAAAAGCCACTGGCCACTGGCAACTGGCCACTCTTGCGGCGCCCGCTAGCCACTAACCACTAGCCACTGTCTCGCCTGGAGCGCGCGGAGCGCGCGACGCTAAGCCGCCTACTGCCCGGCCGAAGCGAGCTGCTCAAGACTTACCGCGACCTCGCCGAGCTGCCGGCGACGTTCGGCCAGCAGCCGTTCGGCCTCGGCCACCACCGCCGTTGGCGCGCGCTCGCGGAAGCTGGCGCCAGCCAACTGTTTTTCCAGTTGGGCGACGCCCTGGGCAAGCGTGGCGCGCTCCTTGTCCAGCCGCCGCCGCTCGGCTTCGATGTCCACTAGGCCGCTCAGGTCCGGCTGCAGGTCGAACGCGGGCGTGGTGAGATAGCCGAGCTTGCGCTCGGCGATGGCCGTGGTTTCCTCCAGCCGCTCCAGCCCTGCAAGCGCCGCGGCGGCGGCCGCAATGCGCTCGAGCGCGACCGCGCCCCGCCACACGATGGCGGCGCGGAAGCGCGTCCGGGGCGGCAGTTGCCACTGGGCGCGCAGGCTGCGCAGCGCGGCGACGAGTTGCTGCAGGGCGGCGATTTCGG
>JBOGKX010000087.1:0-13580 GCA_050746125.1 Terriglobales bacterium
CGCCGCGGAAAAGCCCTCGAGGGCCGCGGCGCCGGCCGCCAGCAAGATCGGGTAAGCGGGAGCAGTGTAATAGTCCTTGCCGTGCAGTGCCATGAAAATTCCCGCCGTGACCACGAACGCCCAGCCCAGCGCCCGAAAACGCCCGTGGCGCGCGGCGAAGAGCCAGGCCAGGCCAGGCAGCCAGAGCAGAAGGTTGGCGGGCGCCATCATCAGCCCTTGGGTCAGCCAGTAGCCGGCTGGGCCGAGGCGCACGTTTTTCCCGCTGGCCCGGATGTTGCGCATCAACTCGAAAAAAGGCCAGTGATGGCGGATATTCCATACCAGATTGGGCAAAAAGATGGCCAGCGCGATCAGACCGCCCAGCCAGATCCATCGCTGCGCCAGCGCTCGCCGCTCGCGCGTCAGCAACAGACCGGCGACGAGGCCGGCGGCAAAGACCGCGATCGAGTACTTGTTTTCCAGCCCCAGGCCGGCTAGCGCGCCGAACCCAAGCCACAGCCGCTGGTTCCCGCCTTGGATCATGCGCAGCAGCAGCCAGGCGCAACCCATCCACAGCAGCGGCTCGAAAATATTCATGCTGAATTGGCGGCCCTGCACCAGATAAACCGGGACGCAGGCGGCGGCGAGAGCGGCCAGGACCTGCGCGTATCGCCCGCCGCCGAGTTCGCGCGCCAATCCGGCGGTCAGCACGATCACGCCGGCGTCGGCCAGCGCCGGCACCACTGCCAGCGCCAAAAGTGAAGTGCCGAGCCCATGCATGACCAGCCAATACAAGGCCGCGATGAGCGGTGGCTGATCCACATAGCCCCAGGCCAGATGGCGGGCGCAGGCCAAGTAGTAGAGCGTGTCGCGGAAATATCCGTAGCGCCCCGAGGTGGCGAGCAACACTGCCAGCGCCACGCCGGCAATGACGAACACGGCGGCTTGCGCGCGCGGGGGGCGTTTCGCGGCCGGCGCCGCCGATTCCGCCGGCTGGGAGGTGGCCATGGCGGCTAGTATCCCAGGCTGGCGGCGGGAGGAGGAGAGGGTAGCCGGAGAGCGCCCTCCGGCTACCCAGGCAGGATCGAACTGAAGGATGGACTCCCTGGCCGCAAGCGGTCCAGTCCATACGAAAGCCCGGAGATTACGGCCAAGACAGAGACATGGATGCGCCCTGTCGGGACGCGGGGTGGCCTGAAAAGTTCCAGACGATAGTCGGGTTTCCGTCGGCGGAACGCGCCGCTCGCGGGCCGCCCGATATCAATTTAGAACTATTTGACAACGAGCACTTCCCGCAAATTATCCCGGGCGAGAAAAAATTTGAGCGATCGGAAACCGCCGAAAAGATTTTCGATGTTGCGATTGTTGAAGATGCGCAAAAGCTGCCGGGACTCGCCCGGGCGCAACTCGAGATTTTCGCCATCCTTGATGTTGTAACGGTAAAAGGGAGCGCCCGGACCGGCATCGCGCGTATGGAAATAGGCGAGCACGGTGCCGCCCGGTCGCAACGCCTCCGCCAAGCGATGGACCAGCGGTCGCACCAAAGGCTCCTCCAGGTAGTCGGGCAAGTCCCAAAGAAGCACGCCATCCAAGGTGCCTGTGCCGTAGGTCAAATTGGCGGCAAGAAAACGCTCGACGTCGAACTGCAAACCGTCGCTTTCGGTCTTGACCTTATATTTCGCTTCGGCGCAGGCGAGCAGCAAATCCTCGTGCCGGGAACGGTGGCCCAAGTCGCTCAAGAAGCTGAGGTTGGCGTTGGAAGTATGGCCCAGGTCCAGGACGCTCAGGCCCTCCGCGCCGCGGAGCGTGGCGGCGAATTCACGCAGTCCATTGCTGTGCCGAACCAGGGCCGGAGCTTGGGCGCGCGCGCCCAGCGGGGCCGCCGCTCCGTTCTCTCGAACTCTTCCGAAGAGATTCAAAGCAACCAGCTACTCAGATGCGGGTGGCTGCCGGAATCGCTGGCTTGGGGGCCGGCCCGGGACTACTGGTCGCCGCAACCGGCTGGCTGGCGCGCACCTGAATATCGATGTTGCCTTTGAAGTAGGCGCCGTCCTCGATGGAAATACGCGCCACTTTCAGGTCGCCCATCACCGAACCCGTTTTTTTGATCTCCACCCGATCGTGGGCATGAATATTCCCCTGCAAATTGCCATACACAATGACCTCGCGCGCGGTCACCTCGGCCTTAATCTTGCCCATGGGCCCGATCGTCAAGCGCTGGCCGGTAAGACGCAAGGTGCCGGTCATCTCGCCCTCGATGGCTAAGTCCTCCTCGCTGCTGATTTCGCCTTTGATCTGGACCGTTTTGCCGATATAGGCGCCGTCACCGCGCCAATCGTGTGTAGGGGTCAAGGATGGCCCTCCTAGAAAATGGGGAGTTCACAACACCTCTGGCCATTCTAATTGAGCGGAGCCGAGCAAGCCATCCGTTTTCGAAGGGGGGGAATCCCACCTACTTTTGGAGCCTCGGCGCATGGCGGAAAAGGTCAAACGGCTGGGTTTGCAGCGCGATTACGGTACGTTTCTCTACTTTATCGACGGTGAAGGCAACGTCTGCCGTCAGCCCAAAGGCAAACGTTCGCCTCGGTCGTCCTCACGGGCCGCCGAAGTGGTGGTCCCCCGGGCCGTGGAGCGGGACAAGGAGTTTCTGTATTTCGTTGATCGGGATGGCGATATCGCCCGCTCGCGGCGCGTGGGCCGAGCCCGCAAGGCGGCCTGAGGGGCCGCCCCATGTACGTCTTTCGCCAGACTAAACTCCACCAGCCTCTCGGCGTTTTGGCCAGCCGCTTGCGCCGGCTGTGTCGCACCCCGGTCGGCAGCGAAGGACTATTGCAGATCTTGTTGGCGGCAAGCGGCTTGGAGTGCTCGCTCGCCGATTTCTGGGGAGCCGAGCGCGACGGCCGCACCGCTGGCCATCGCGCCGCGTTAGCCATGTCGCTGGCCGCGGCTGAGGCGCACTTGAGGCGCGACTCGGCCATCGCCAGTACGAGCGATTCCGTGGCCGCCGCCCTGGCCGCCCTCGCCCCCTGCTTGCCGCCCCGGCCCACGCTCCTGCCCGTGAGCCATCCCGAGGGTTTCCGCTTCTACGGTCTGACTCCCGACGCTTTTATCGCTCCCGCCCGCAATTTGGCGCACGAGTTCGGCGAAGCAGGCATCTTTGTTTTGGGGCTGCGCAGCATCGGCAGCACCTTGGCGGCCGTGGTCGCCGCCGTCTTGCGCCAAGAGCACGCGCGCACGGAGTGGGCCACGGTGCGGCCGCGCGGCGCTCCCGAGGACCGCTACTACGCCGCCGACTCTTCTCTCGAGGACGAGTTGCGACATTGGCCTGGCATGTGCGCCATCGTCGATGAAGGTCCAGGTCTGAGCGGCTCGTCTTTCGGCGGCGCCGTGGCTTGGTTGCGGCGGCTCGACATCGCCGCCGAGCGAATCGTCCTCATGCCCAGTTGGGACCCGCCCGCCGAACGCTTGTCGCACACCGTGGTGGCGCGAAGCTGGGCGGGCTGGCGCAAATACCCCGCCACCCCCCTCTCGCCTAGCCTGGCCGTGCCGTCGGCGCGCGGCGTCGATCTCAGCGCCGGACTCTGGCGTCAGGCGCTGGGCGTGCCGGGCCCGATTCCCGTCTGGCCGCAGCGGGAACGGATGAAATTCCTGTCCCGCGACGGCGGCTCGATTTTCAAATTTGCCGGATTGGCCGAATATGGGCGCGAGGCGGCGGCGCGCGCGCGGCTGCTGGCGCGCGCCGGGTTCACTGCGCCGGCCGACTACGTCGGCGATGGTTGGCTGCGCTCGCCGCGCCTGCGCTTCTCCCCCCTGTTACCCGCCGCTCTCAATGGCTTGGCGCCGCGCTGGGCGGAGTGGGCCGGCCGCTATCTGGCGCTGCTGCGGGCGCAGTTCACCGCCGGCCCGCCGCAGCCGCCCTCGCCGGAAATGCAGCTTATGGTGGCAACGAATCTGCGGCGCTTGCTGGCGCGCGAGATGCCCCTCGAGCCGCCCGAAGCGCCCCCAGTGCAGCTCGACGGCCGGGTCCAGCCTCACGAATGGGGCATTCACGCCGGAAATTTCGTCAAATTCGACGCCCTCGACCACGGCGACGATCATTTCTTTCCCGGCCCCACCGATATCGCCTGGGACCTGGCCGGACTCGAGTTCGAATTCGGTCCCGCGCTCGGCCGCGCCGCGCGCCAGGAATATGCGCGGCGCTCCGGCGACCATGGCATAGCCGCCCGCTTGCCCTGGTATCGCATCGCCTATGGAAGCTTCCAGGCCGCCTTCGCCGAGTTCGCGCAAGAGTTAGTCGGCCCCCCCGACCAGGCTTGGTTTCAGGCTGCCCGCAACCGCTATCTGCACGGCGTGCAATTGCAGCTTGACGGCTAGCCCCGCTTTGGCCAACAATCCAGGCCCATGCGATCCTTCCGTTGCTGGCTGGCGGCGCTCGCGCTGGCGCAGGTGCTGGCGCTTTCGCCGGTCTGGGCGGCGCCGCCCGTCCCGCCCCGCCGCGTGCTCTACGTGATTCAGAACGGCCCGGCGGCGCCCGGCCACGGCTGCGCGAAGGGGCTGGTGCCCGGCTGCTTCGGCTTCCACCACGCCGTGACCGATTACTCGGCCACGGTACTGAGAGGCCTCGGCGCCCAGTCGCGGGCCTTCACCGTGGATGTGACGAGCGACGCGGCGGCAACGCTGAACCGCGACAACCTGCGCCGCTACGCCGCCGTCGTTTTTTACACCACCGGAGAACTGCCGCTCACGGCGCAAGAGAAAAGCGAGTTCATGGCCTGGCTGCGCGCCGGCCATGGCTTCGTGGGCATTCACTGCGCCACCGACACCTTGTACACCTGGCCGGAATACGAAGCCATGATCGGCGGCGTCTTCAACGACCATCCTTGGCACGCCGGTTCGCGGCTCTGGGTGCGCAACGAAGATCCCAAATTCCCTTCTCAGCGGCAATGGCCGAAGGAATTCCAATGGACGGACGAGTTCTACCAGTTTTCCCATTGGAGCCGGTCCAAGGTCCACGTGCTGACGAGCCTCGATCCTAAGCGCTTGGATATGACGCGGCCCGGCATTCGCCGCACCGATCACGATTTCGCCAATTCCTGGGTGAAGTATTGGGGCAAGGGCCGGGTCTTCTACACCGCCTTCGGACACGACCGTGCCGCCTGGGATAACCCGGCCTTTCGCCGCCAGGTTGAGTTGGGCATCCGCTGGGCCGACGGCGAGATACACTATCCCGTGCGCGTGCCGTAAGCGCGCCATCCCAGATAATCAACCATGCGCTGCCGCTTTGCCCTTGTCGCCGCCGCTGTCGCTCCCATCGCCGCGCTCGCGCTTGCCGCTTGCCATCGCACCCCGGCCACCCTCTCCGGGCCCAAGCCGGCCGATCCGGCGAAGACTTACACGGCCGAAATTCAAACCAGCATGGGCAACATTGACGTCGTGCTATTCCCCAAGCAGGCGCCCCTGGCCGTCGGCAACTTCGTCGGCTTGGCGACGGGCACGCAGCCGTGGCGCAATCCTATTAGCGGCCAGATCATGCACCAGCCGCTCTATAACAACACCATCTTCCATCGCGTCATTCCCAAGTTCATGATCCAAGGCGGCGACCCGATGGGCAACGGCACCGGCGACCCCGGCTATGAGTTCGCCGATGAAGTCACGCCCGAACTCAAATACGACCGGCCCGGGCGCTTGGGCATGGCCAACTCCGGTCCCAACACCAACGGCTGCCAGTTCTTCATCACCACCGTGCCCTACCACAGCCTCAATGGGCACTACACGATCTTCGGCCAAGTCACCGCCGGCCAAGACGTGGTGGACGCGATCTCGAACGTGCCGCGCGATCCCAGCAACAACCGCCCGCTCAAGCCCATTCGCATCCTCCGCATCGCCGTCCAGATCCATTGACCGCCCTCGCGGGGATTGACGAGCGGCCTAGCAGGGCCTACAGTACCAGTGCTGGTTTTTACCACTCTTCGCGTGGCGAGGTGAATTGTGGTCCTGCGGCATTCGCTCCGCCGGCTGCCCGGTATTCTGCTCCTGGTCGGTATGGTGTGCGTCGGCCTAGCGGCGCAGAACTTCGGCGCCTTGAACGGCGCGGTGACCGATCCCACCGGGGCCTATGTGGCGACCGCGCGCGTCCGCCTCGCCAATCCCGCCACCGGCCTGTCCCGCACGGCGACGACCAACCGGCTGGGCTTGTACCAGTTCGCGCAATTGCCTCCCGGGTCGTACTCCTTGCGCGTGGAAGCCAACGGTTTTGCGCCTTTCACGCGCGCCCCGGTGCAAGTTCTGGTGAACGAGCCCATCACGCTCAACGTGCGGCTGTCGCTGGCGGCGGCGGCCACGACCGTTACCGTGCAAGGCAGCGCCGCGCCCTTGCTCAACACCACCGACGCTTCCTTGGGCAACGCCCTCGGCGCCCAACAAATCGCCGAGCTGCCCATCGCCGATCGCAACGTGGTCGAACTGCTCAGCCTGCAGCCCGGCGTGACCTACCTGGGCGAGAACATGAACCAGTCTGCCACCGATACGCGCAGCGGCGCGGTCAACGGGCTGCGCAGCGATCAATCGAACGTCACCCTCGACGGCACGCGGGTCAACGACCAAAACAACGGCTACGCCTTCTTCAGCGTGCTCACCGTGCCTCCCGACTCCGTGCAGGAGTTCCGCGTAACCACCGCCAACCCCAACGCCAACAGTGGCTACTCCTCCGGCGCGCAGGTCGCGCTCGTCACCAAGAGCGGCACCAACCTATTCCACGGTTCGCTCTACGAATACAACCGCAACACCCTCTTCAGCGCCAACGACACCTTCCTCAAGGCCTCCCAGCTAGAGAATGGACAGGCGAACCAGGCCCCCAAATTGCTGCGCAACGTCTTCGGCGCCACCCTCGGCGGACCGATCTCCCGCAACCGGCTCTTCTTCTTCGCCGACTACGAAGGGCGGCGCGACGCTGAAGGGGAAAGCGTGGTGCGTTCGGTGCCGAGCGCCGGGCTGCGCGACGGCAACATCAGCTACCTCGTCGATCCCGCCGCCGATACCAGCACCTGCCCACTGCTTTCCCCGGGCCCGCAGGGCGCCGTTTGCACGCTCGACGCCGGCCAAATCGCGGCCATGGACCCGCTCCACATCGGCCCGAATGCGGCCGTGTTGCCCCTCTTGCAACAGTACCCGATGCCCAACGATCCCAATTTTGGCGACGGCTTGAACGTCGAGGGCTATCGCTTCGCGCCCACCGTGCACCGCACCTTCAATACCTACATCAGCCGCCTGGATTGGCACCTCACCCGCAACGGCTCGGAGGCGATGTTTTGGCGCGGTCAGTTGCAAAACGACAAGTCGCCCGGTCCGCCGCAGTTTCCCGGCCAGCAGGCGGCGACGACCCTGCTTGATGACAGCAAGGGCTCAATCCTCGGCCTGACGTCGGTGATCACGCCGACCATGATCAACGATTTTCACTGGGGCTTCATTCGCCAGGGCGGCGAAAACGCCGGCGTCTCGCTGCAGCCCGCCGTGTACCTCAATGGCCTCGACAACCTGACGCCCTTCACACGCTCGACTAGCTACATCGTCCCGGTCAATGAATACACCGACGACTTCACCTTGAACAGCGGCGATCATCTGTTCCAGTGGGGCGGCACCATCAATGCCGCGCGCGACCGCCGCACCAGCTACGCGCAATCCTTTTCCGACGCCCAAACCAATGTCGTCTATTTGAATACCGCCGGCATCGCCAATACCACCAGCCCCCTCGATCCCGCCAATAACGGCTATCCCGCCGTGGCTGCCAGCTTCGCGCCCGACTACGACAGTCCGCTCGCGGTGTTGATGGGGCTGCTGCCCGAGGGCGACGGCGTTTATAACTTCAACCGCGCGGGCGTGGCCATCCCCCAAGGCGCGCCCATCCTGCGCGAATACGCGATCAACGACTACGAACTTTACGGCCAAGATAGCTGGCACCTGGCCCCCTCGCTCACCCTCACCTACGGCTTGCGTTGGATTTACGAGCAGCCTCCCTTCGAAGTCAAAGGGCTGCAGGTCAGCCCGTGCGTGGCCGGCGCGCCCGGCTGCGCGAACCTGGGCGCCTGGTATCGGCAGCGGGGCGCCCTGGCGTTGCAGGGCGAGCCCGACAGCGCCGCCGGCGAAGTCAGTTTTTCGCTGGGTGGGCCTCGCAACCAGGGGCCCGGCTTCTGGAACTCCGACCACCAGGACGTCTCGCCCCGCTTGGCGGTGGCCTGGGCTCCCGACTTCGGCGCCGGCGGCTGGGGCCGGCTGCTGGGCCGCAAAAACCGCGTCTCGCTCCGCGCCGGCTACAGCGTCATGTACGACCACTTCGGCATGGGCATCGTCAATACCTTCGACGAGCACGGTTCGTTCGGCCTCTCCAGCGTCATTGGTAACCCCGCCGGCTCGGTCAACGTCAGCGACGTTCCCCGCTTCACCTGCCTGACCTGTCTGCCCGCCGCTTGCGCTTCGCTCAACACGCCTGGCTGCCTGTTCGGTCCCGCGCCCACGGGCGGCTTTCCTGTCACCCCCAGCGACAGCGCTTTCGCCATCAACTGGGGCCTCAATAGCGCCCTAAAAACGCCCTACGCCCACGTCTTCAACGTTGCCTACACGCGACAGATCGGACGCGGCAGCTCCCTCGAGTTGGCCTACGTTGGCACCATCGCCCGGCGTCTGCCCATGCAGATGGACCTGGCAATGCCGACCGACCTAGTCGATCCCAAAAGCAAGACTGATTACTTCACCGCCGCCACCCAGCTCGCCAAGCTGGTCGAGGCCAACACGCCGACGGCGCAGGTCCAGCCCATTCCCTACTGGGAGAACATGTTCCCGGCGCTGGCCGGCATGGATCCGACCGCGTTCTGCGGCTCGGCCACCCCCGGGCCCGCCACCGCGACGCAGATGGCTTACGCGGTCTTCGCCTGCAACCTCCACAACGAGACGTTCGCCTTATTCCTGCTCGACACGCCCAACTTCGTCAGCCAAGTCTCGCCGCCGCTGCCCAACAGCGCGCTGGGCCCCTACGCCTATTACGACAATCAGTTCTCGTCGCTGTACAGTTGGAATAATATCGGCACTTCCGACTACAACGCCCTGCAAGCCACGTACAACCTGCGCCTGGGCGCCTCGTTGCAAGGCCAGTTGAACTATACATGGTCGAAGTCGCTCGATGAGGCCTCCGCCGCCAGCCGCGAGGGCCCCTACGAGGGCACCGGCGGTACCGGCAACGACCTCAATGGCGGCGGCATCGTGATCAACAGCTGGGATCCGCTCGCCTTGCGCGGCCTCTCCGACTTCAACGCCTTCGATCAGATCAACTCCAACTGGGTCTGGACGCTGCCTTTCGGCCGCGGCCAGTGGCTGGGCGCCGGCGCCAGCGGCTGGCTCGATCAGCTGATCGGCGGCTGGCACTTCTCCGGCCTGCTGCGCTGGACCACCGGGTTCCCCATCAGCGTGGACAACGGTTTTCAATGGGCCACCAATTGGAACATCGAGGGCCTAGCCGAACTGCAAGGCGCTCTTCCCGCCATGAAAACCACCGACAACGTTGTCGGCGCCAATGGCCAAGGCCAGGGCCCCAATATGTTTCCCGATCCCGCCGCCGCCATCACCGCCTTCCGCCCCGACTGGCCGGGCGAATCCGGCGTGCGCAACAACATCATCGGCGCCGGCTTCTTCGACCTGGACACCAGCTTGAGCAAGACCTTTCCCCTGGGCGAGGCCAAGGATTTGGAATTCAGCTGGCAGAGCTTCAACGCCACCAACACGGTCCGCTACGACGTGCGCTCCGCCCAGCCGACCCTCGACGAAGGGCCGTCCTTCGGCAAATACAACAGCACCATCAGCGTCCCCCGCTTCATGCAGTTCGCGCTGCGGCTGAGGTTCTAAGCGCTGGCGCACTGGGGCGGGAGAACGAAGCGATGCGCCCGCATCGCCCCGCCCACCCGCTACAATGGCGAAGTGACGCGCGACGAACTGATCCTAGCCCATAAGAAATTCATCTTCCCCTCCGTCTTCACCTATTTCAAAGAGCCGTTGGTCCTCGACCACGCCCGCGGCCAGTTTTGCTACGACGCCGACGGCAACGAATACCTGGACTTTTTCGGCGGCATCGTCACCATCTCCGTCGGCCACCAAAATCCCAAGGTGGATGAGGCCATAAAGGGGCAGATGGCGAAGCTCACGCACGTCTCTTCCTGCTTCGTCACCGAGCCGATGGTGGCGCTGGCCGAGCGCCTGGCCGGCATCACCCCCGGCGGCAAGCTGACGCGCAGCTTCTTCACCAATAGCGGCACCGAGGCCGACGAGACCGCGATCCTGGCGGCGCGGCTCTACACCGGCAACACCGAGGTGATTGCCCTGCGGCATGGCTATCATGGCCGCAGCGCCATGGCCATGGCCATGACCGGCCATGCCCCGTGGAAGCTGGGGCCGGCGACCTTGCCCGGCATCGTGCACGCCCACAACGCCTATTGCTACCGCTGCCCCTTCGGGCTGCAATATCCGGAGTGTGGCGTCCGCTGCGCCACCGACATGGAGGAACTGATTCGCACCTCCACCTCGGGCCGGGTGGCGGCGTTCATTGCCGAGCCGATCCAAGGCGTCGGCGGCTTCATCACCCCGCCCAAGGAGTACTTCCAGATCACTACCGAGATCGTCCGCCGCTTCGGCGGCATCTTCATCGCCGATGAAGTTCAGACCGCCTGGGGACGGCTGGGCACGAACTGGTTCGGCATCGAGAAATGGGGCGTCGAGCCCGACATCATCACCTCCGCCAAGGGCCTCGCCAACGGTTTCCCGATCGGCGTCACCATCGCCAAGCCCGAAGTCGCCGAAGGCATGAAGGGCCTGACCATCTCCACCTTCGGCGGCAATCCCCTGGCCACCACCGCCGCCAAGGCGGTGCTGGACTTCATCGAAGAAAATCGCTTGCGGGAAAACGCCCAGACGGTGGGCGATTACCTGCACGCCCAACTGCGCCGGCTACAGGAAAAGCACGCCCTCATCGGCGACGTGCGCGGCATGGGCCTGCTAGCGGCGCTCGAATTGGTGCGCGATCGCAAAACCAAGGAGCCGGCGCCGGCCGAAACCAATGCGGTCATGGAGCGCTGCCGCGAAAACCGCACCCTGCTCGGCAAGGGCGGCCTGTACGGCAACGTGCTGCGCATCTCGCCGCCCATGAATGTCGCCAAAAGCGACGTGGACGAATTCATCCGCCGCCTCGACCGCAGCTTCGCCGCCGTCGGTCACTCGTAGCGCAGCGCTTCGATGGGATCGAGCCGCGCCGCCTTGCGCGCCGGATAAAAGCCGAAAAAGATGCCGATGCCGGCGGAAAACAGCACCGCCACGATCACCGCCAGCGTCGAGACGTCCACCCGCCATTTCGCCAGCGAGGCGATCAGCCAGGAGCTGCCGATCCCGAAGGCCACCCCAATCAGGCCGCCGATCACGCTCAGCACCACCGCCTCGATCAAGAACTGCCTCTGCACGTCCTCTTCGGTCGCGCCCACCGCCATGCGGATGCCGATCTCGCGCGTCCGCTCCGTCACCGACACCAGCATGATATTCATGATGCCGATGCCGCCCACCAGCATCGAAACCGAGGCGATGCTGCCGAGCAGGATGGTCATGATGGTGCCGGCGGCGTTGGCCACGTCGGCGATATCGGCCATGTTGCGGACCATGAAGTCGTCCGCCTGCCCGGGCGGAACACGATGCCGCTGGTGCAGCAAGCTGGTGATCTGCGTCTGCGCCGTGGCGGTGGCATCCTTCGCGATCGCCGAGGCGACGATATACGAGAGCCACGGCTGGCCGGTGATCTTCTTTTGCAGCGTGGTGTAGGGAACGTAAACCGCGTCGTCCTGGTCTTGCCCCATTCCCGATTGCCCCTTGGCCTGAAGCGTGCCCACCACCTTGAAGGGCAAGTTGGCGATGCGCAGCGTCTGCCCCACCGGATCGACGTCGGGAAAGAGATTTTCAACCACCGTCGCGCCCAGCACCGCGACGTTGTTGGCCATGGTCACGTCTTGGTCGGTGAACGAAGTGCCTTCGTCGAAGGTCCAGTTGCGAATGTCGAAGTAGGGCGGCTCGGTGCCGGTGATGCTGGTGCCCCAGTTGTTGTTGCCAAAGACGACTTGCTCGCGCGCATTGGCGCCGGCGGCTACTTCATTCACCGTCGGCACTTCGCGCCCGATGGCCACCTCGTCGTCATGCACCAGCGTCTTGGTTTGCCCCCAGCCCAGCCGCACCGCGCCGGCCTGATGCGAGCCGGAGGCGATGAAAATCAGGTTGCTGCCCATGGACGCGATCTGATCCTGCATCTGGTGGTTGGCGCCTTGCCCCACGCCAACCATGGCGATCACCGCGCCCACGCCGATGATGATCCCCAGCATGGTCAGCGCCGAGCGCAGCTTGTTGCGCGTCAGCGCCTGTAGCGCAATGCGAAGAACGGCAATGAGTTCCATGGTCCCAACTCCTGGCGCGGCGGCTTAATCGTCCGCGCCCACCAGCGGCATGTTCTGAATGACTTCCGCCGCCACCAACCGCCGTTCCACCGGCTGATCCTTGCGAATCTTGCCGTCGCGGAACGTCACTACGCGCTGCGCGAAATTCGCGATGTCGGGCTCATGCGTCACCACGATGATGGTCAGGCCCCGCTCTGCGTTCAGGCGCTGGAAGATATCCATGATCTCGACGCTAGTGCGGCTGTCGAGATTGCCGGTGGGCTCGTCGGCCAGCAGAATCGAGGGCTGGTTCATCAGCGCGCGAGCGATCGCCACGCGCTGCTGCTGCCCGCCGGAGAGCTGGCTAGGAAAGTGATTCTCGCGGTCGGAGAGGCCCACGATCTCGAGTGCCTTGCGCGCCCGCTCGATGCGCTCCGCCGGCGGCAGCCGCGCGTAGAGCGCCGGCAGCTCGACATTCTCCAGCGCGGTCGTGCGCGACAGCAAGTTGAAGCCCTGAAAGACGAAGCCCAGCTTGCGGTTGCGGATGCCCGCCAGTTCGCGCTTGTCGAGCTCGGAGACGTCGGTGCCTTCCAGCCAATAACGCCCTCGGCTCGGCCGGTCGAGGCAGCCGACGATGTTCATGAACGTGCTTTTGCCCCCGCCCGACGCCCCCATGATGGCCACGAACTCGCCGCGCCGAATCTCGATGTCGATGCCGCGCAGCGCATGCACTTGCACCTCGCCCAGATCGTAGATCTTGTGCACGCCCTCCAGCCGGATCACGGCTTGTTCGCCGGCCGCCGCCGAACTCGGCTCGCGAAGAGCTTGGCTCATTGCACTCACGTTATCTCCCGAAGCGGCCGCCCATCGGCGGCCCGCCCGCGCTGCGCTGAACCACCATGCCGGTGATGACCTGGTCGCCGGGCTTGAGCGTGCCTTGCAGCACGCGCATCACCGCCGTGTTGGTGAAATCGGTAATGCCGGTGCGCACGCGTACGGGGATCAGTTCCTTGTCCGGACCCAATTTCCAGATCAGCGCCGTGGAGGCGTGATAGGTCACGCCGCCCACCGTGCGGCCACCGCCCTGGCCCCGCCCCTGCATGCCGCCGCCGCGCTCGGCGCTGCCGTAGCGCTGCCCGCCGCCCGGCGTCGCGC
>JBOGKX010000088.1:0-6642 GCA_050746125.1 Terriglobales bacterium
GCGCCTAGGTCCCCCGCCCATCGCGTCGCGCGCCGCCGAGCGCGACGCCCGACAAGCCATCGCCGCACCGCCAGCGCCAAGCGCTCGTCGTCCCGCGTGCGGGCGAAGCATCGGAGGCCGCGCCGCAGCGCGAGTTCCAAGCCGAGCGCCCATCGCTTTGCTCATCGCCGCAGTGCCTCGAACCGGCGCCATGTGGAGGCTAAGAAGAAGCCTGCAACTAAAGCGACGGCCGATGCTGCCGCCGGATCGGCGCATTAACCGCGCAAGCCAGCCCGCGAGTTCACATTGCGAATCCCGTTGGTCGCGGCTGCGGCCCGGCTTCGTTCTTGGCGGAATTTCCTGACGGAAATTCCTTGGCCGGTTACGGAGGCCCGCTCCGCTCAGGACCTCTCCAGGTTGCCGGGAAGCCGAGGTCGAGCGGAAGCGCAAGCCCAAGCCGGCTACTTCAAGCCATGAGCCAGGAGCGGGCAAGCGAAGCGCAGCGGAGCGCCAGTAAGCGAAGCGCAGCGGAGCGCCAAAAAACGACGCGATGCGACGCTTATCGCCCCGCCCTCGCCGCAACTGCCGCCAAAAGGCCACCCGGCCCACGGCGATCACGTTCGAGCGGGGCAAGCGAAGCGGAGCGGAGCGCCAATAAGTGCCGCGAGCAGGGCGAGGCTGCAGGCTGCGAACCGGGGACCCCAACGCGCAGCAGCGCGCCTTGGGGTGGGGAGGGGCGGGAGGAATACACCAACGTATCCGACCCGCCCCGAGCAGCCGAGAACGAAGCCCTGCGACGCTTATCGCCCCGCCAGTCTTATTGCGGCCGCCGGCACTCGCTCGTCCACCACCCTCCGCAACTTCCGCCGCGGTCCCGCTGGCCGCATCGTGCCGCGCGGCAGGAAGTCGAAGCGCAGATCGTAGAGCCCCATGCGGTAGTTCTTGTCGTAGTACGGAAAGCGCGCCGCCAACTCCGCCAGCAGCGCCGCCTTGAGCGCCTCCGGGGCCGTGCCTTCGCCCACCTCCAGCCGCAACTCCAGCACGTCGCGCGCCCCCGGCTGCGTCACCGCCACTTGCCAGTCGTCGGCCAGTCCCGGCACTGCCCCGAACCAAGTCTCGAAAATCCACGGGCTGATCATGCCCATGCCGCACGAGACGATCTCGTCGCCCCGGCCCACGATCTTGTCGATGCGCCGCATCGTGCGCAGCGGGCAGTCGCACGGCTCCTGGATCAGCCGCGTGATGTCGTTCGAGCGGTAGCGGATCAGCGGCATCACCTTGCGCGTCAGCGTGGTGAAGGCCAGTTCCCCGTATCCCTCGGCATTGGGGTTGACGATCTCGAAATAAAAGTTCACCTCGTTCAGGTGATAGCCGCGCTGCCGCGCACACTCGATCCCCGTCGCCCCCAGCGACTCGGTCTGCCCGTACGCCTGATAGACCTTCGCCTTCCACACCGACTCTACCCAGCGCCGCGTCGCCTCCGCCAGATTTTCGCTGCCCGCCAGGATGAACTTCACCGGCCACGTGCCCCGCCGCTCCGCGATCTCCGTCAAGCTCACCAGCCAGGCCGTGTCCACCATCAGCACGTTGAACTCGTACTCGCGCACCCGCTCGTAAAAATCCTCCGGCGGCAGCTTCGACGCGATCACGTGAAAGCAGCCCAGCCGGTCGAGCGAGTGCAGCAGCGTGATGCCGGCGTTCCAGAACGCGTAATCGAAGGCGTCCACCACCCGGTCCTCCGGCCGCAGCCCCAGGTTCCACAGCCCCACCGCGCCCTCGTAGCCGATGTCGCGCACTTCTTCATTGGAAAAGTACACGCGCTTGTTGCGCGCCGTCGTGCCTGTCGTCTCGAAGCCCGCCTGCGGCGGCGCGCAGACGAAGTCCTCGGTCGGCCGCGCTCGCAAATCCGCCGAGGTGGTGAAGAAATCCCCCAGCGCCTCCGGCCCCGCCACCCGCCGCGGCTCGATGCCCAGCTCCCGGAATCGCTCCCGGTAGAAGCGGCTGCGCTTCCCCACCCACTCCATCGTCGCCCGGAACTGCGCCCGCGAGACGTGCGTCACCAGCCCCCGCGGCAGATGCGGCGCAAAGGCCAGCCGCCGGGCGATGCTCTTGCCGAATACCAGCGTTTCCAGGATGGTGGGGACCGCTTCGAGCATGGGATCAACCCGCCACTTCGTGCCGCCCGCCGCGCGCGTTCCCAGCCGCCGCCGCGGCTCGCCGTGCTAGGCGCCGTTGGCCAGTTGCGTCAGCACCGCTTTCGAGAGCTCGCGCAACGTTTCCAGCACTCCCGTTCCCTGGCTCGCGATCGCCGCCACTACCGGCTCCTCGTACCGCTTGAGCTGCCCCGTCAACTGGTCCACTTGCATGGCGTTGGCCAAGTCTTGCTTATTCAGTTGCAGCACATAGGGAATTCGCGCCGGGTCCGTTCCTTGCGCCCGCAGATTCTCGTCCAGATCGTCCAGCGCCTCGAGGTTGGCGTCCAAGCGCGGCGCCTGGCTGTCGGCCACGAATACCACGCCGTCCACGTTGCGTAAAATCAGCTTGCGGCTCGCCGAATAAAACACCTGCCCCGGCACGGTATAGAGATGAAACCGGGTCTTGTAACCGCGCACCTCGCCCAGTTCCAACGGCAAGAAATCGAAAAACAGCGTGCGGTCGCCCTCCGTCGCCAGCGAGATCATCTGGCTGCGCCGCTCGGTCGGCACTTGCCCGAAGATGTACTGCAAATTGGTGGTCTTGCCCCCTAAGCCGGGGCCGTAATAGACCAACTTGCAATTGATTTCGCGCGCGGCGCGGTTGATGGTGCTCACGGCTTCGCAACCGAAGGCGCCCTAGCTCGCCCGCCGCCCCTCGGCCCATCTCGGAACTCCCAGCCTGGCGGAGCGGCGCGGCCACAAGGCCCTTCGGCAGTGTAACGGATTCGCCGCCGCCGCGCATCCCCGCCCGTCTCGCCGCCGTCACCCCCGCCCGCTCTGGCTTGACGGACGGGGAACGATTGCAGCCTAATGGTGCTTTGCCGCCCTTTGTGGGCGCCACCGACGAGACCGCATTAATTATGAGTACTCCCCTTGCCAACGGAGCCAGCCCGGAACGCAAGGCCGCCCTCGAGCAATACGAGGCCGGCATGAAGCTTTTTGCCCAGCAGAAGTTCGACAAAGCCAAGGCTTTCCTCGAAAAAGTCCGCCAGAGCGCCATCCCCGATCTGGCCGAGCGCGCCCAGCTCCACTTGGCCATCTGCAACCAGCGCGTGGAGGGCGCCGCCCCCCACCTCCGCAGCGGCGACGATCACTACAACTTTGCCGTCGTGCAGATGAACCAAGCCAATTACGAGCTGGCCGAGGAGCACCTCCAGCGCGCCGTTAAGCTCGACGGCAAGTCCGCCCATGTCGAATACGCCCTGGCCGCCCTGCACGCCCTGCGCAACGAAATCGACGTTGCGCTCGAGCACTTGCACGCCGCCATCGCCATGGACCGCCGCTATCGCCTCTTCGCCCGCAACGACGACGACTTCAAGCTGCTGATGGACGACCCCCGCTTCACCGAAGAGCTATATCCTGAGCAAAGTTAGCCATTAGGTGCCAGGTGCCAGGGAGCCGCTCGTCATCGCCACCGTTCGCGGCAACTCGGAAGCGTCCGGAGCGGAACGGGCCTCCGTTGCCGGCTGTCGAAGCCGGGGCGCAGCCGCGACCAGCGGGAGCGGCGTCCAGAAAATTGGCGGCCCCGCCGCCCTCGAAGACCGCGCTAATCGTTCTCGCCGCCGGCAAGGGCACGCGCCTGCGCTCCGAATTGCCGAAAGTCTTGCACCAGGCCGGCGGCGATAGCCTGCTCGGCCATGTCCTCTCCGCCGCCGCCGAAGCCGGCCTGGCCCCCGCCGACACCGTCGTCGTCGCCGGCTACGCCGCCGACCGCGTCCGCGTCGCCGTCGCTGGGAGCGGCGTTCGCGTCGTCGTGCAGGAGCCGCAGCTCGGCACCGGCCACGCCCTCCTCGTCGCGCGCAACGACTGGGCCGCCGCCGCTCGCGTCCTCGTCGTCCACGGCGACATGCCGCTCGTCTCCGCGGCTACCCTCCGCGGCCTGCTCGACACTCTCGACCGCGAGCGCGCCGACGCCGTCCTCGCCACCGCCTCGCCCGCCCGCCCCCGCGCCTACGGACGCATCCTGCGCCAAGGCGATCGCGTCGTGGCCATCGTCGAGGATCGCCAAGCCACCCCGGCGCAGAAAAAAATTCGCGAACTCAACGCCGGCTTTTACGCCTTCCGCCCCGCTCCGCTCGCCGCCGCCCTCGACAAGATCGGCGACGACAATCCGCACCGCGAGTACTACCTCACCGACGCTATCGCCCTGCTCGCCGCCGCCGGCGCCCGCGCCGTCGCTTACCCGCTCGCCGACCTGGACGAGATCCTCGGCATCAACGATCGCCGCGAGCTGGCCGAAGTGGACGCCCTCTTGCGCCGCCGCAAGGCCGCCCAGCTCATGGACGAGGGCGTCACCATCTACGCTCCCGATACCGTCGTCGTCGATTCCGCCGTCGCCGTCGGTCCCGATACCGTTCTCGAGCCCGGCGTCCAGCTCCGCGGCCGCACCCGCCTCGGCCGCGATTGCTTCATCGAAGCCTATTCCGTCCTCCACGACTGCGACCTCGGCGACGGCGTCCGGGTCAAGCCCTACTGCGTGCTCGAGAACGCCCGCGTCGAGGCCGGCGCCCAAATCGGCCCCTTCACCCGCCTGCGCGAAGGCGCCGAAATTGCCGCCGGCGCTCACCTCGGCAACTTCGTCGAGGTCAAGAAATCCCGCATCGGCCGCGGCGCCAAGGCCATGCACCTCGCCTACCTCGGCGACGCCGAAGTCGGCGCCCAAACTAACATCGGCGCCGGCACCATCACCTGCAACTACGACGGCCGGCAAAAGCACGCCACCAAAATCGGCGCCTCCGCCTTCATCGGCAGCAACTCCACTCTGGTCGCTCCCGTCGAGATCGGCGATGACGCCTACGTCGGCGCCGGCAGCGTCGTCACCGACTCCGTGCCCCCCGGCGCCCTCGCCCTCGGCCGCAGCCGCCAGGTCAATAAAGAAGGATGGGTGGCGCGCCGCCGCGCCGCCTCGAAATCGCGCGATTAGCCGCTGGCGGCAGACCTGCTAACCTGAGGGGCGGGTTTCGGCCGCTAAGCTAACGTCCGCCTAAGAATTCCATGCTCGATCCTGCCTTTGTTCGCCAACATCTTGAGCGTGTCGAGGCCATGCTCGCCCAGCGTGGCATCGCCGCCGACCTCGCCCGTTTTCGCGCCCTCGATGCCGAGCGCCGCGCTCTGATTCCCGAGCTCGACTCCCTTCGCAATCGCCGCAAAACCGCCGCCGCCGACTTCGCCCAGTTGCGCCGCGCCGCGCCCCCCGCCGATGCCGCCGCCCGCCAGCAAGCCGAGTCCGAGCAGCGCGAGCGTTCCCGCCAGCTCAACGACCAGATCGCCGCCCTCGAGGAACGCGGCCGCGGCCTCGAAGCCGAGTTCCAGTCTCTGCTTCTCACGATCCCCAACCTGCCGCACGACTCCGTGCCCGTCGGCACGTCCGCCGCCGACAACGTCGAAATTCGCCGCTGGGGCCAGCCGCGCGAATTCTCCTTCCCCCCCCTCGACCACGTCGCCCTCGGCGAGCGCCTCGGCATCCTCGATCTCGCCGCCGCCGCCAAGATCGCCGGCGCCCGCTTCGCCGTCTATCGCGGCGCCGGCGCCCAGCTCGAGCGCGCCTTGGCCAACTTCATGCTCGATCTCCACACCCGCCGCCACGGCTACACCGAGATCCTGCCTCCCGCGCTGGTGAACTCGCGCACCATGCGCGGCACCGGCCAATTGCCCAAATTCGCCGCCGACCTGTTCAAGTGCGAAGGCGCCGACCTTTGGCTCATCCCCACCGCCGAGGTGCCGCTCACCAACCTCTTCGCCGACGAAACCCTCGACGGCGCCGCCCTCCCCGTCAGCGTCACCGCCTGGACTCCCTGCTTCCGCAGCGAGGCCGGCTCCTACGGCAAGGACACGCGCGGCATCATCCGCCAGCATCAGTTCCAAAAAGTCGAGTTGGTCAAAATCGCCCGCCCCGACGACTCCTACGCGCAGCTCGAGCGCCTCACCGCCGACGCCGAAGCCGTCCTGCAAGCGCTCCAGTTGCCCTACCGCATCGTCGCCCTCTCCACCGGCGACCTCGGTTTCAGCGCCGCCAAAACCTACGATCTCGAGGTCTGGCTGCCCTCGCAAAACGCCTACCGCGAAATTTCCTCCTGCAGCAACTGCGAAGCCTTCCAGGCCCGCCGCGCCAACATCAAATTCCGCGACGCCCGCGGCAAGACCGACTTCGCCCACACCCTCAACGGCAGCGGCCTCGCCGTCGGCCGCACCTGGATCGCCATCCTCGAGAACTTCCAGCAGCCCGATGGCTCGGTCCTTGTGCCCGCCCCCCTTCAGCCCTACCTCGCCGGCCTCGCCGCCATCCCCCTCCCCTAGCCCCGCCGCCGCGCCTCGCCCCGCCCGGCCCACCGCGATTACCCTCGAGCGGGCAAGCGCAGCGCAGCGGAGCGCCAAGCAAGCGCAGCGCAGCGGAGCGCCAAGCAAGCGCAGCGCAGCGGAGCGCCAAGCAAGCGCAGCGCAGCGGAGCGCCAAGCAATGCCGCAAGCAG
>JBOGKX010000089.1:0-1881 GCA_050746125.1 Terriglobales bacterium
CCCAGCAGGCAGGCGTGGGCCGAGGCGTTGCCCCCGCTCAGCAGCAGCCCGTTGGTGGCGGTCCCGTCCCAGGTGCAGTCGCCGATGATGGCGCCGGGCCCCGCCAGGGTCACGGCGAAGTCGGTGCTGGCGTCGCACCGGAAGTGGCAGCCCTTGGTGATCAGGTAGGCGTTCTCGGTGCAGCTGCCGAGGGTGCCCACGATGAGCTGGCCGTTGCCGGTGATGGTGCAGTCGGTGATGTTGCAGCCCGCGGCCTCCACCGAGACCATGGTGGTGGTGTCCGCGGTCGAGATCGCGTCCGAGACCGAGCACCCCACCATCCGCCCCCCCGTGCCCTGGAGGGCGACCAGCAGGCAGGGGGCGTTGGTGCCCAGCTCGAAGCCCATGTCCCAGGCCGACCCTCCCTGGTCGATCAGGGCGAAGCTGGGGGTGGCCCCCCCCAGGGGGGTGAGCTCCCGGATGATGCTCAGCCCGGGCCCGTCGCCGAAGATGGCGCCCAGGCTCAGGGTCACCCCGGCGACGCCGCCGTTGTAGATGTAGGTGCCGGCGGGGAAGTAGAGGGGCACCGGCCCGTTGGGGGCCGCCTGGGCGGCGGCGGCGGCGGCCACGATCGCCCCGGTGTCGTCGGTGCTGTCGTCGCCGACGGCGTTGTAGGGGGCACAGGTGACGTTGATCCAGTCGGGGGGGCAGGTCGCCCCGGCGCCGCTCCCCGCCGGCCAGAGGAACCTGGGCATCGGTCCCTAGCTCCCGAGGCCGGTCATGGCCGGACGGTGGTGACCGCCACCATCGCCGGGAAGCCGCCCGCCAGGGCGAACCAGGGCAGGGCGATGTCCCGGTCCTCCTCGAAGACGTAGGCGATGCCCGTCCGCGGGAACAGGGGCTGGCAGCCGGTCCCCACCAGGCTGGCGCTGGTCTCGGGGATGTCGAAGGTGCTCTGGGTGGACAGGTAGATGGTCGAGGTGGGGTCCAGGTTGAACAGGACGTAGCCCAGGCGGGTGGGGTCGGGGGGAACGATCTGCACCCCGGCGGCGCCGGGGGTGCCCACCGGCACCAGGATCACCGACGACTGCCGGGTGGTGGCGGCCAGGTTGCGGCACTGGACCGCTCCCTTGATCTCCTGGAGCAGCTCAAAGAGCTGGTCGGCGTAGGAGCCGGGCGCCACCCCCACGGGTGTCTGGCCCGCCATCCCCGGGGGTTACTCCGCCTGGGGGTCTGGGTTCGCCTGCTCCTCGGCGGCGGCGGGGTCGACGGGGGCGGGGTCGGGGTCGGTGGCCGGCTGATCGGCCGCGGGCGGGATGTCAACCGCAGGCGGCTCCTCGACCGGGGCTGGGTTCACCGGGGCGGTGGTGGGGTCGATGGGCGGGATCACCACCGGCGGGCTGGGCTCCTCAACCGGGGCGGTAGGGTCGGCTGGGGTTGGCATGTCGGCTGGGGCCGCAGTCCCATCCGGCTCGGCCCCGATGGTCACCGCTGACGCCTCCGCGGGGGCCTCGGCGCTGACGGAGATGTCAGCCCCCTCGTCGGGCGCGGCCGGGGCCGCTGCCGGGGCCGCCGCCGGGGCCGCTGCCGGGGCCGCCGCCGGGGCCTCCCCCTCCGGGGGGGCGGGAGCCACGATCGAACTCTCGTCCACCGGGGTGACGGTGGCGGGATCCGGCCCGCTGCCACCGGGGCAGCCCATGTGGATCAGGTCGCGCACCACCGAGGTCACGAACTCCTGGCCGCAGCCAACGCAGCGGACCACCAGGGTCGTGGGACTCTCAGCCACCTAGCTGCCTCCAGAAGTCCAGCACATCGTCGGGAGTGTACCCCAGCCGGGTCATCTTGGACTCCACTTCCCAGCGGTCGATCTCCTCCCCCCGCTCCCGGGCTTGGGAGAAGCCG
>JBOGKX010000090.1:0-39051 GCA_050746125.1 Terriglobales bacterium
CGCAGCTCGGCGTGGACCGGGCCTTCGGTGAGCCCGAGGGCGGCGGTGGCCGACTGGGTCGTGGTGCCGACCGCTTCGAGGATGCTCTGCGGCTGGCGCGAAGGGGTGACGTAGATCGTCTCTTCGAAAAACGGCCCGGCCAACGGGTCGGGCTTGTCGAAAAGCGCGAGGACCCGCAACCGGCCGCGCTCGAGCCAGCCTTCGAGCGCCACTTCGCGGCCGGGGATGTAGCTTTCGACTTGAATGAAGTCGAGCTCGGGCGCGCGCCGCGCGCGCAGCTCGGGGCGGCGCAACAAGCGGCCGATTCGCTCCCAGGCGGCGGCAAACTCGGCTGGATTGTCGGCGCGAATCACGCCGCGGCTGCCGGCCAGGGCGATGGGCTTCAGTACGCAGGGGAAGCCGATCGTGGCAGCGGCGCGGCGCGGATCGGCGGCGAGGGGCCAACGACGAAAGCGAGGCGTGGGCAGTCCGGCGGCGCGCAGCATGCGACGGAGCCGGTATTTGTCGCCGGCGGCGCGGGCGGCGGCGGCGGAGTTGCCGGCCAGGCCGAGGCGCTGCGCCGCCAGCGCCGCCGTCAGGGTGGCGCGATCTCCCAGCGCCAGCACGCCGCCGATGGCGCCGGCCCAGGGCTGGCGGGCGATGGAGGCGGCCGCGGCGTGCGGGCGCTCGAAGCGAACGGGCAGCGCATGATCGCCCCACGGATCCGAGAGGCGATGGCAGCGATCGCTGGCGACGATCAGCGGGACGCCCAGGAGCTGCGCCGCGGAACGGAATTCCTCCGCCTGATACCCCAGGGTGGTGGTGACAAGCAGCAGGGACCGCGGCTGGAGGGAGGCGGGCAAGCGGTCAATAGACGGTGCGAGCAAACTGCTCGTCGGTGGGCTCGCTTCAACAGAACCAGGGTTCATCGAGATAAGGAATGAGCTCGCGCGGCGGCAGCTCTTCGGGCGGCGGCACGGCCGCCGCGCGGCAAATGGCGGCGAAAATATCGGCGCGCGGCGCGCCCCGCTTGACGCCGGCCGCGATGGCCGATTGCACGCGGGCATGGAGGTCGTCGACGGCGGGGTCGGGATGGCGCCAGCGGTAGCTCAGCGTGGCTTCGTCGAATTCCTTGAGCCATTCGCCGGCATCCGGCAGTTCGAGGATGCGCGAGCCGCGCGGCAGCAGGAGGCGGATGCCCAACTGTATCGGGGCCACGGCCTCCGCCAAGCCGAGCGCCGCCAGCGCGCACAAGAGGCCGCGATATCCCTCCGGGGTGATCCAGGGCGTGAAGGGGACGAAGGTCGGGTTGAAGGCCAAGCCATGGTCGGCGAGAAGCGGCAAGACGCGCTCGAAATCGGCGCGGGTGTGGCCCTTGTCGAGCCGCTCCAGCACGGCATCGTCGAGCGACTCTACGGCGCTGGTGACGAGCACACAGCCGGTGGCGCGCAACTCGGGCAGCCAGCGAGCCTGCGCGAGCAAATGCTCGATCTTGATGGTGACGTCGTAGGTCAGCCGCGGAAAGGCGGCGTGCAGCGCTCGCGCCACACGCAGCGCATGGGCCGGACCGTTGAAGAAATCGGGATCGCCGAAGGTGATGTGTTCGGCGCCAGCGGCGACTTGGCGCCGCACGTCTTCGAGCACGACGTCGGCGGCAACGACGCGAAAGCGTCCGCCATAAACGGGCACGATCGGGCAGTGGCGGCAGAGATGCTTGCAGCCTCGGCTGGCTTCGGTATAGCCGGCGACGCGGCCGCCGCCGGCGGTGACGAGGCGGGCATAGTCGGCGAGCGGGGGCAGGCCGGCGCGCTCGGGCGCAAGAAAGCGCAGACGAGGCAGCGCGGCGAAAGGTGAGCGGGGCGATAAGCTTCGCGGGGCTTCGTTCTCGGCCAGCCGAGCCTGCTCGCGTACTTCTCCGTACGCTGCGCGGCCCGGCTGGCCTGTGGCCTCGCCCGGCTTGCTTCTCGCCCCGCTCTGGCGACTCTCGCCGACAGGCGTCCGTCGCGCGTCGGCGCGGGGCTCCTGGGCTTCCGCCAGTGAAGGCGGAGCTGGCGGCAAATCCCGCGCCAGGGCGGCGAGGTCGGCCTCGAATTCGGGGCCGAGGATGTGGTCGGCGCCGAGATGGCGCAAGTAATCGGCGTTGAGCGGCGCGTAGAGTCCGCAGCAGCAGATGGCGGCCGACGGCGCCTCGCGGCGCAGTCGCGGCAGCAGGGAGGCGGCCAGCCGCGTCGCGGTGTGCATGGGCAAATAGAGGGCGATCAGGCCGGCGCCGCGCACCAGCGGCAGGGGCAGCGGCTGGCGCGAGAGGTCGCGCGCTTCCACACGGCAGCCGGCGGCGCGCAGCCAAGCCGCCGCCGAAGCCAAGCCGAAGGACTGGCGGCCGAGCTCGTAATGGCCGAGAAGTAAAACTTCCACCTACTCGTAGCGTAGCGCCACTAGCGGATCGACGCCGGTGGCGCGCCGCGCCGGCAGGTAGCAGGCGACCAGCGCCACCGCCAGGAGGAGCAGGGCGATGGCGACAAACGTGGCCGGATCGGTAGGCCGGACGCCGAACAAGAAACCGGCCAGCAGCCTTCCGAGCGCCAATGCCGCCGCCAGGCCGAGCACGAGGCCCGGCACCGCCAAGCGCAATCCCTGGCGCAGCACCAGGCCAAGGACGTCGCCGCGTTGCGCTCCCAGCGCCATGCGGATGCCGATGTCGTGCGCCTGCTGCGTCACCATGTAGGACATCACGCCGTAGATGCCCACCGCCGCCAGCACCAGCGCCAGCAAGGCGAAAAGCCCGATCAGAATCAGCGACAAGCGGCTGTTGCCGAGCGAGTTGGAGATGATGGACGACAAGGTTTTGATGTCATAGACCGGCAGATCGGGGTCTAGGGCGGAGATGGCGGCCTTGGCGGCAGAGGTGAGATTGGCGGGATCGGCGAGGCCGGGCGCGGCGCGCAGCACGAAGGTCATGTCGTGGATGGCGTGCTGCGCTTGCGGGACATACATCTCCGGCAATTTATCGACAACGGAGGCGCCGGAAAGATCCTCGAGCTCGACGTGCGGCACAACGCCGACGATGGACAAAACGTCCTTAGCCATGGCGATGCGCTGGCCGATGGGATCGCGGCCGGGCCAATACTTGTCGGCGAAGCCGCGATCCACGATCGCCACCTTGGGCGCTTGCGCGTCATCGGCGTCGGTGAAATAACGGCCGCGCAACAAGGGAATGCGCATGGAGCGGAAATAATCCGACGTCACCATGGCGAAATCGGTGCTCGGCGTCTGGCCGGGCGGAAATTTCGGCCGGTCGGGCAGTTGAAAGGAATTTTCCCAGTCGCTGCCGCCCAGCGGCAGGGGCATGATCGCGCCGGCGGCGGAGACGCCGGGCAGGTGACTCATCCGCTCGACCGCCCGCCGAAAAAGGCTGACGATCTGGGGATCCTTGGGGTAGCGGCTGGGCGGCAACGAGATGCTGAACGTCAGCACGCCGCGGGCGTCGAAGCCGGGATTGACGTGGCTGAGGCGCCAAAAGCTGCGCAGCAAGAGGCCGGCGCCGAGCAGCAACACCAGCGAGAGCGCCGCCTCGGCGACCACCAGCGCGGCGCGCACCCGCTGTCCGGTCAGGCCGGCGCGCGAGGAGCGCCCCCCTTCCTTGAGCTCGCCCTGCAAGTCGCGCTCGGGTCCGTGCGCAGCCGGCGCCAGGCCGAAGAGCACGCCGGTGGCGAGCGAGATGGCGAGGGTGAAAAGCAGCACGCGCCAGTCGAGCGCGAGCTGCGCGGTGCGCGGCACGCTAGCGGGGATGATCTTGGGCGCGAGAGCGATCAGCGCGCCGGCCAGGCCGAGGCCGAGCAAGCCGCCCAAGCAGGCCAGCGCCACGCTCTCGGTGAGCATGTGGCGGACGAGGCGGCCGCGGCTGGCGCCGAGCGCGGCGCGGATAGCGAATTCCTTGCGCCGGGTGGCGGCGCGCGCCAGTTGCAAATTGGCGACGTTGGCGCAGGCGATCAGGAGCACGAAGCCCACCGCCGCCAGCAGCGCCAGCAGCGCCGGCCGGGTGTTCCCCACCGCCCGCTCCTTGAGCGATAGCAGGTTGACGCCCTCGCCGGTATTGGAATCCGGATATTGCCGGTCGAGCCGGCGCGCAATCGTCTCCATGTCGGCGCGGGCCTGGGCCAGGGTCATGCCGGGCTTCAGCCGCGCCAAGTCGTTGATGCCGGGATGGTTGCCGCGGCTCATCAAGTATTTATTGGCAGCCAAGCCGGCCTTGCGGCCGAGCGGCACCCAAAGTTGCACGTCGTTGCCGGCGAACTGCGAGAAGGCGCCCGAGAAGGAGGCCGGCATGACGCCGATCACGGTGTAGCTTTGCCCATCGAGCGTGATCGCGCGGCCCAGCCAGCGGCGGTCGCCGCCGAACCGTTGTTGCCAAAGCTTGTAGGAGAGCACGACCGTGGCGCCCGCGCCGGCGCTGTCTTCCGCCGGCGAAAAGGTGCGCCCGATCAGCGGCGCCACGCCGAGCGTCGGGAAGTAGCTGGCGCTGACGGCGCCGGCTTGGATCGCGGCCGGCTCGCCGACGCCGGTGAGGTTGTAGCCATCCCACTGGAAGGCGGCGACCGAGGAAAAGACGTGGTTCTGCTTGGCCCAGTCGAGGTAATCGGGGTAGGCGACCGACATGCTCGGGAAGCTGCGGGAGCTTTCCCGAATTGAAACCAACTGCTCGGAGTGGGGAAACGGCAGCGGCCGCAACAGGACCGCATCCACGACGCTGAAGATGGCGGTATTGGCGCCGATGCCCAGGGCCAGCGTCAGAATGGCGATGACGGCGAAGCCGGCATCCTGGCGCAACAGGCGCAGTCCGTGCCGCAGATCCCGCAACAGGGCATGCATAGGCGAATTGGACGCCGAAGAGGCGGAAACGTAAGCCAGTTTACGACGGACGTCGCTGGAACTCAGGCGGCGTGGCGGTGCTGGCCGAGGCAGCGGACGATGGTGCGCTTGCCGTCGGCGGATTCGATTTCGGCACTCTCCGGCTGATCCGGTTCGGCCACGATGCGCAGGCGGCGAGGGGCTGCCGGGCTCGAGGGCGCGGCCGGCACCTACCTGATCCCGGCGTAGGCGTCTTTCAACGCGCCCGACGCCAGGTCTCGAAGCTGATCTACGCGTTCAAGCCCGCGCCGCGCGTCAAGCCGGTGCTCGATTTCGTCGAGATCGCGAAGCGGACGTTCGCGCGCGAATGGGTCGCCCTCAAATTGCTGAGGTGCTAAAAGAGCGGCCAACGGTGGGTTCGGTACCCGTCAATCAAAGCCTTAGCGGCGTCTTGCGTGATCCACTGTGCCTCATCCGCCATTCGCTGGAGAATAGCAGGTTTCGACTGTCCGGGGCGCCAATAAAAAACAACCGGGCAAGGGCCGCTGCCCTCCCGTTTCCCGGGGTATAGCTTTGTGTGGCCCACTTTCCATACCCCGACAAGCCCTTCGTATTCGCACACCGCATTGGAGCTGATGTCTGGCTCAGAATTGAAGATGACCTCGCCTGCGTTGGACACGGAATCAAAGGACCAGAAATCGAATATCACCCCAGTGGACCGAGTGCATGATGGCTGGGGCGAGGAGAGGTCGGACGAGCAAAGGTGGTTATGGCCGAGCGTGGCACTGGCCTCAAAAGCCACCGACGTACCATTGGGGCTGACGGCGAAGTCGCCGACATTTGCGGCGAGCGGCGTCAGCTTTGGGCCGCCAAGTAGATAAAGGGCCATGATGGGTATAGACTCGCTCGAAGTAGGCTGCGCCGCAAATTTTGCCAGCACCCACTTTCGGCTGTTGTCACATGCCACCAGGCCTGCCGCGCCTCCGAAGCGCAACGCCAACCCGGTCACGAGATCCATCGGCGGGCTGCCGGAGACTTCGACCGTGCCGCAGGTTGGAACAAGAACGGCTCCCGGCGCTAAGCGCCAGATAACCTTGCCCCCACCGAGCGGCACGAGAAGGGCCCGATGCCTCCTGACGACCGGATTACCATGCAGAGCCCAGGTACCCCCGCGCGCAGCCAGGTAGTCGCCCTTCGGC
Source organism: Terriglobales bacterium (assembly GCA_050746125.1). Taxonomy (GTDB): domain Bacteria; phylum Acidobacteriota; class Terriglobia; order Terriglobales; family SCQP01; genus JAJPKR01. The sequence goes on from JBOGKX010000090.1 coordinate 6,027, forward strand.
GAGACCGCGAAGCCCGCCCAGTAGGAGTGGTTCGACACCGGCTGCGCCTTGCTGCCGCACGCAACCCAGACCCGGCCCTGACGTCGAAAGGCGTAGCAGCCCGCTGGTACTGGCTCGGCCGGCGCGGGTCGCCTGACGATCCGCATCGGAGCAGCTGCGGCGAAGACGAGTGCCGCAGTCACAAGTAGCGGCGCGGTGGGGCGTGTGCTCATTGCTCTTTGGGCGGGCCCGTCGTTACGATTATGGTCCACCCGCCGCTGCTGGTCAGAATGTCATATAACTGGAAGGGGTCCCAGTCGCCTGGTCCTCCTCCTCCAATTGACGGCATTCCGCCGCCGCCGCTCGTGCCCTGTGGACGCTGCTGCGGGACCGCGTTCTTGATGCAAGGAATATAGAAGGCTCCGCCGTTTAGGTCGCCAGTCCAGTTAGGGCCGGCGGTGAACGGCTGGGGACCGCCCTTGCCTCGCGTGCCGTGGTGCTTGTTACTCGCATATAGAACGCTGCCGGGCGCGAGCAGCCCTGGCTTGCCTCGCACGGTGCTAACACTTGCGAAGATGGCGGCATGCGTAAAGGGACCGGCGCCGGCGTCGAATATGTCAACTGCCCCTGGCTGGGGCGTGGACGTGGTCATATAGAATGCGCCGCCTGCCGTCCCAGACATAATTTGGCTAGTCGATGCTGGGAGAATCGAATAACCGGCATTTGCGATCGCGCGTTGAATGAAGCCTGTACAGTCGAGCGTACCCGGTGCGCCGCTCTCAGAATAGGTGATGCCCTCTTTTGTCAGTGCGTCAGCGGCATGGAGCACAGCCTTAAGCGCGTTGGGATCGGAGGTAAGGGGATGAGTGCCTTTCGGGCAATCACGGAGGCCGAGGGGATCGGTAGCGGAGCAAGGGCTACCGCCGACGTAGCTGTAGCGATTCCAGGTCCCCGGCGCGCCGGGGTCGCCGACAATCCAGCCGGCGGGGTCGGGCGAGAGCCAGCGGTTTTCGAGCGGAGCGTAGTTGCGGAACAGGAAGTGGTAGAGGCCGCTATCGCTGTCCTGCTCGTGGCCGGTCCACTTCAGGTTCGAGGTGGCGTCGGAGCCCTCGCCCGGCCACTCGAGCCCGTAGGGCAGGAAATGGTAGTTCTTCGCCCCGGCGCTTGGGTTGTAGCGGAAGGCGGTCGAGCCCAAAAGGCTCGTGCCCGTATAGGTGAAGTTCGAGTAGCCCGCGGGCGGCGCGGCGTTATAGGTCTCGAGCGAGGCCGAGCCGAGGCCGATCTCGAGCTGCTTCCACGTTGAGTTCGTCTCGTTCCACACGCCCCGCAGCGCCCCGTTCACGTCGTAATAGTAGTCGAAGGTGCCCGCCGGGGTCGCCGCCCGCACCCGGCGCCCGAAGGCGTCAAACCAATAGCTCGACGCCGAGCCGTTGAAATTCGTAATCAGCCCGAGCGCATTCCAGGAATAGGTGTTGCCGCCGTCGTTCGTCAGCCGGCCGTCGTTGTCGTAGGTCAAACCGCTGACCTGGTTGGTGGTCGCATTGATCGAGACGTTCCAGCTCTCCGAGCCGGTGGCTTGGTAGAGGTTGCCCCAGCGGTCGTAGACGAAATTGGAGTTGGCGCTCGGCGTGTTCGGCGCGGTCATGCTCGTCAGCCTGGAGAGGAAATCGTAGCCGTAGCTGCGATTATAGGCGCTGTTCACGCCGTCGTTGTCACTGGTGACCAGGCCGTCGTGGTCGTAGCCATAGACGCGGTCGAAGTCCTTGGCTCCGGCGATCGTGGCCGTGGTCTCGGTCATTTCGGCGTTGCCGTTGTAGCTGGCGGCGATGCTTTCCGGCCCGACCGTGGCCGAGGCCAGCGTCTCGAGCGGCGTGAAGCTGGCGCCGCCGAAGACGGTCTCGCTGCCGTTCCAGGTGGCGGCGATCTTGGTCACCCGGCCCGGGTTGTCGAGCGTGTAGGTGAACACGTTGCCGTTCGGGTTGGTATAGGAGCTGAACTGGCCGTTGAAGAAATAGCCGTACGCCTGGTGGGCGGGGGAGCCCGCCGGTCCCTGATCCCAGGTTTCGACCGCCTCGCCCGCCGGATCGTGGCTGATCAAGTTGTACTGCCCGGTGCCGCTCAGCCCGGCGCAGACCAGCCGGCCCGTGGAGTAGGTGACGTTCGCTCCGCTGGGCAGCGTGCAGCCGGTGGTGGAGTCATAAATGAAATAACGGCCGGGGGTGCTGTCGGAAAAGGTCTCGATTGTGAGCCGGTTGAGTGCGTCATATCCGAACGTGGTCGTGACGCCATCCGCATCCTTGCGCGTCGCGACGTTGCCGTCGGCGTCGTAGGTCAGCGCCTCCGACCAGTTCGTGTTCCCGAAGCCATCGGCCGGACCGGCGATATTGGCGGCGGATTCCGGGAAGCGCGAATAGAGCATCTCCCCGAGCCCATCGTAATAGAGCGAGCGCTGCTGGCCGCCTTGCGAAACCGTCGCCAGCTGATCGAGCGTCGTATAGGTGTAGCAGGTCGCGAGTTCGCCCGAGGTCAGGCTGCCGCTCGAGGGATTGGGCTCATCGGCTTCGAGCACGTTGCCGTCGGCATCGAGCCAAACTTGGCTGGGGCGCACATCGGCGCTGTCGCTCTCAATGGGGTAGGCCGTCGCCCCGCACTGCGATGTGCCCAGCCCTCCGGCGCCGCCGACGCCGCCTCCATAGGCGAGCGTCGTTACGGAGTTGTCCGGGTCGGTGATCGCGGTGGCGCGGCCGAGCGCATCGTAGGAATATTTCGTGATGCCGTAGGTCGGGTCGGTCGTCTGGCGATAGGGATTCGTGACCGTCGCGACGCGCCCCAGGGAGTCATATGTCGTCAAGGTCTTCGTTAAGCCGGCCGGATCGTTCACCAAATCGTGCTCGATTACCCGTCCCAATGAATCGGCGATGTCGCGCTCGTGCCGGTAGCCGGCGTCTCCGGAGGGGACGGGAACCGAATCGGAGGTGGTGCTGATCCACCGATCCACGGTGTCGGTCGAGTCGCTGTACTGGATCACCGCCTCGCGCGGGCTGCCGTCGCTCGGCCCCGGCGCGTCAATCTGCGTGATGCGCGCGAAGGGGTCGTCGTAGTGAAACGTCGTGGCCTGGCCGTCGACTCCGGTCACCGCCACCGGGAGTGCCACGTTGCAGTTCCATGTCGCCGAGGTGGAGAGCCCACCCGGAAGGGAAACCGACGTCGGGAATGCGTTGTTGCACGTGCCGGTGGTGTAGGTATAGGTGGTTTGTTCTTGCCGCGGGTCGGTCATCGTTGCCACGGTGCCGTTGGCATTCACCGTGAAGTTCGTGGTCAGGTTCGTCGAACCCGCCACCCAGCGCGAGACGCTGGTCGTGTTGCCTTTGGTGTCGTAAGCGAAACTGGTGTAGGCGCGCTGGGTGCCGGTGGCGTCCTTGACCTCAATGCTTGAGACACGCTCGAAGTCGGTGAAGCCCTTATATGCGGTGTCGGTCTCGCGCACGAGGCCGCCTGGGGCGCCACTGCCGAAGGCGTATTCGTCAACGGTCAGCGGCAAGCCGTAGGAGTCGAATGTCGCGGTGGTCTTCGATTCGAGGGCCGTGTCGAGCTTCGTCGTCACCGCGCGCGAGGCGACTGGCAGGGTTATCGCCGTTCCGCTGCAGGGGGAGGCGGCTCCGTTGTAGCAGGTGTAAACGGTTTGCAGCAGGGGGCCGCTGACGCCTCCCGAATAGGCGTCGCGCTCGGTTTCGAAGCCGTCCCCGGTGGCCGTGCCACCCGGGTTGTTGGGCTCCTGAAATTGATAAACGGTGGCGTTTCCGGCAGGGTCGGTGACGGTCGTTGTCCAAGCCGCGCCGGTCTCGCTGTGCTGGTAGGTCCAAATGCTGTTATCGGGCATGGTTCGCGTGAGCGTGGCAGCCGAGCCGTCCGCGCACGTGATGCCGTTCGAGCCGCCCGTGTAGGCGTAAGTGATCGCTCCGCCGGTCGGCAACGCCAGGGTGTGCAGCCGGCCGTCGCTAAGGTAGCCGAACTGGTAATTCGTGCCGTCGGGCAGGTCGATCCGGCTCACCATGGCTATATTGCTGCCGCTGTACTGCGCGGCCGAGCAACCCGCGAAATCGCTCGTGACCGAGTAACTTCCGAAGTGCACGACCACGCTCGCTTGTGCGCCCGACGCCTCCGTATAGGCGAAGGTCATAGACCCGTTGGGTGCCTCGGAACCCGATACGGTCAGCGCGCTCTGGCCGAGCGTATCGGTGAATACTCCGCTCCCGTTCACGGAAATCGTATTGCCGTTGGCATCCGAGACGCTCCCGGCGCCGGAGCTCGTCTGCAGCGGCGGCGAGTATGTGGCCCCAGCAGCCGAGGTAACCGTGACGCTGGGACCTGCATCGGCGTACATCGTATAGCCCGAGCCATCGGCCGCAACCTGCGTCTGACTGTAATTAACCGGGCACATGCCTGAGGGGTCATCGGCGACGTCAACGGAAAAAGGGTGCGTGACGCCGAACGGGTCATGGTAGGCGAAGTTGTGATAGTCCGTGTAGTAAATGCGCTGGAGCTCGCCCATGCAGCTCCTCGTGATCGAGGAGTACGTCACGTACCCGAGCTCGACCTCCGTGTCTGCGTGCAGGCTATCGACTAGGGCCCACCTGGTACCGCCCTGGGGATTCCAAATTGAGCTGTCAAAAAGCAAGGCGTAGCTGAATGGCATGCCGACGCCCGATTTGCGAACAATCGGAATTACCAGGTGAAGATTGAGGTTCGCCAAATTAATCTGGCCTTCGGGCAAGCTCGCCATCGTTGCGAACGGCGGAGCGCCGGTGGCCACCTGCGCCGATGCGGAAATGGAGCAAGCAAACGCCAGCAGTGTCAGCCAGAAGACGCGCTGAAATCCCAATCTCATGACAAATCCTCCTCCCTATGCCGAATCACTAAAGCGCAGGCAAGCTGCTGGGGGTGAGATTTAGCACGAGAGACGGCAGGGTTGTCAATGGAAATGTTTGTCACTGACCGCACGGCCAGGAGCTACAGCCTGTGGACGCACGGAAATTCTTAGATTTCGCCCATCACCTCTGCAACGGGTGCTAAAGACCCGCGCGCGAGCTATTCACGGGGCCCGATAGCTGTGGTAGGCGGCAAGATTCCCCTCATTGTTGGCGGCCTTGCAGTTCAATTTGTTCAGCTAAGTCTTGCCCCACGCCCATTTTTGGCTGCTTCGCGGGTCGGCCGGAGCGAGCGGGTGGCTCCGGGCAGATCAGCGAGACACCGCGGGCGGGCGGAGAGGTGATGGCGGGGGGGCCCGGCTCGGCGGAGGCGGCGCGCCGGGGAATTGAGCGGCCGACTGCCGATCGCCGGCGGCTACGATCGTGCGCGGCGGCAAGCGGTCAGGCGGCGTGGCGGTGCTGGCCGAGGCAGCGGACGATGGTGCGCTTGCCGTCGGCGGATTCGATTTCGGCACTCTCCGGCTGATCCGGTTCGGCCACGATGCGCAGGCGGCGAGGGGCGTTGATGGTGTGCGTGTAGGCGTCGTCGGGACGGTCGCCGACCGAGACGTAGATCTTGTCCCGAACGCCGAGGCGATCGGAGCTGATGCCTTCGAGCGGCAGCTCGTCCACGGCCAAGCGCCGCTCCGCGCCGGCGACCTCCTCGATCTGTACCGGACAATCCTTGTGCTGCTGGCTGAATGCGTCGAGCGTTTTCTCCCAAGCTTCGGGTTGGATTTCCATGCCTGCCTCCGGGGGTGAACCAGGCGCGCCGGTGTCGAGACCACCCAGCAGCTGCCCTTGCTCATAGACTAACTCCGAGCGCCCGGAATCTTCATAGCCGGCCGCGCCGCGCTCGCCCTGGCCCCAGGCGGCGGGGGCACGCAACTCCGCCGGGCCCGCCGGCAGCGGTCCCGACATGGGATAGACGCCGGATTTGCCCACCTCGTCCTTGCGACCCTTGCCGCCGCCCGGCTGCCCGCTTTCGCGTTTGGCGCGCTCTTCCGGCGAAAGCTGGTCGGGCTCCGATTTTTCGGGACGATCCGCCATGCTCTTAATTGGGGTGGGATGCCGCGGCCGGAGCGGAGGAGGTCCCACGGGTTGGAACTGGCTCAGCGAATGCGGGTGGCATCGCGCATCTCCGCCAGCAGATCGTGGGCGCGGCGATGGGCAATCTCCATCAGGGCCGGATCGTTGACTACTTGCTCCAGCAAGGGGCGCAGCAGCTCGGGCGCCAGCAACTGATGTTCGCTCCAATCCTGGGTGATGCCGTCGAGCTCCTGCACGACGCCCAAATGGTCGTAACGGACGGCGTGGCGCAAGCGAGCGGCATGCTCGCCACTGGCGGCGATTCGCTCGAAGATGTCGGTGAGCTCGCTGGCCGCCGGCACGGAGGTGAAGTTGTAAGTTTGCTGGGCGTGATGCCCGTCGTCGTCGTAGGCGAGCATCTTGGTGCCCATGTAGCCGACCTTGCTTTTCGATTCGAGCAGCGGCTTGGCGAGATCGTGCAAGGCGTGCACGAGCGCGAAGATGCGGCTCACCAGCGGCTTCGAGGCGGTGAAATCGAAAGTGACGGGCAGGTCGCCGGGCTTATCCACGCTCTCGAAGCGAGCTACGCCGTCCTGCCGCACCGTGATCTGGAGGAAGGAAGGCACGGAGCCGTGAAAGCTCTTGCTGTAGGTGAGGCGTGGAATTTGAAATTGGGCGGCGGCGGGGGCCTGCGCGGAACTCGCCGGCGCGCGGGAAGCGGGCCTCTGCGCCGCGAGCGGCAGGAGGAAAGCCGCCAGGCACAGCGCCGGAAAACCACGCGTCATGCGGCCATTATACGAACTCACACCTGCAACACGTCACCCTCGCGGGCGAATAGTTTGTAAAGCACGGGGTAAAGGAAAAAGCCGAGCAGCATGGGGCAGAGCATGCCGCCCACGATGACGATGGCGAAGGGGCGCTGGGTGTCACTGCCGATTCCATGCGAGAGCGCCGCCGGCAACAAGCCGAGGCAGGCCACCATGGCGGTCATCAAGATGGGCCGGAGGCGCAGCAGCGCCGCGTCATAAGCGGCCTCATGGATGCCCTTGCCTTCGGCGCGCAACTTGTTGGCATAGGAGACCATGATCACGGCCATCTCCGCCGAGACGCCGAGCAGCGCCAAAAAGCCGATGCCGGAGGAGACGCTAAAGGGCGTGCCGGTCAACTTGAGCGCCAGCACCGCTCCTACCGGCTCGGTCAGAATCACGCTGAGGAACACCGCCAAGGGGAATTTGAAGTTGCCGTAGAGCGCGAAAAGGATCAAGAAGATCAGCAGCAGCGCCAGCGGGCCAACCACCGAGAGCTGGGCGCGAGCGGCGAGATATTCGCTGTACTCGCCGCCCCATTGCAGGTGGTAGCCAGCGGGCAGGGGGACGGCGGCCTGCACCGCCTTCTGCCCCTGCTCGACGGCGGAGGCCAAATCGCGGCCTTCGATGCTGTATTGCACGCCGATGTAGCGGGAGTTGTCCTCGCGATAGATGAAGGAGGCGCCGGTCTGCTCGTCGATGGAGGCCAGCTCGCTGAGCGGGATGAGCTGGCCGCCGGGGGCGGCGACCAGAAGGTTGCCGATTTCCCGCGCGTTGCTGCGGAAGCGCGGCTCCATGCGCACCACGAGGTCGAAGAGCTTTTCTCCCTGGATCACCTGCGTGGCCGCTTGTCCGCCCACCGCCGCCTCGATCACCGCCTCGACGTCAGAGACGTTGATGCCGTAGCGGGCGATCTTGGCGCGATCCACGGTGACGACCAAGCTGGGCTGGCCGAGCTCGCGCACCACGGTGAGGTCGGTGAAGCCGGGCACACGCGCGAGCACCTGCTTGATTTTCAGGGCGGTGTCCTGCAACACGTTGAGGTCGGAACCGAAAACCTTGACCGCCAGCGCGCTCTTCAGGCCGGTGAGGGCTTCATCCACGGCATCCTCGGCGGGCTGGGTGAAGTTGAAGATGATGCCGGGATAGGCGGCGAGCCTGCCGCGCAAATCGGCGATGAACGCCTCCTTGCTGTGATCGGAGCTGACCTTCCAGCTGGGATCGTCGTAGGGTTTGAGGCCGACGTAGAACTCATCGTTGAAGAAGCCGGTGGGATCGGTGCCATCGTCGGGCCGGCCGAGCTCGGAGCCGACGTAGGTCACCTGCGGATAGGAGCGCAGCAGGGCGCGAATCTGGGGCGAGATTTTGGCCGCCTCTTGCCAGGAGATGGTATAGGGCATGGTGGCGCGGACCCAAAGCGCGCCCTCATCCAAATGCGGCATGAACTCGCCGCCGATGGTGGGGACCACGAGCATGCTGGCGGCGAAGATGATGACGATCACGGCCACCGTCCAGCCGGGATGGTTGAGGCACCAGCGCAGCCGGCCGGCATAGAGGCGCTTGATCCACTCGAAAACCCGCGTGCTAGCGTCGCGGGCGCCCTTCGTGAACCAATAGGAAGTCAGCACCGGCACCAGCGTGAGGGTGATGCCGAGGGCGCCGATGAGCGCGAAAACCATGGTGTCGGCCATGGGATGAAACAGCGTGCCGGCGGGGCCGGTGAGGGCGTAGATGGGCAGGTAGCCGGCGATGATGACAGCCACGGAATAGAAGATGGGCCGGTCCACGTCCTTGGCGGCGGCGACGATGACCTGGAACAGGTCGTACTGCTGGCCATGGCGGAGACCCATCTCGCGGAAGATGTTCTCCATCATCACCACGGTTCCGTCGATGATGATGCCGAAGTCGATGGCGCCGATGGAGAGCAGGTTCGCGTCCACGCCCTTGGCATGCAGCAAGATGAAACTGAACAGCAGACCCAAGGGAATGGTGAGCGCGACGATGATCGCGGCCCGCACGCTGACCAAGAAGAACAGCAGCACCAGGAAGACCAAAATCATGCCGCGGAGCAAGTTGCCCTCGATGGTCTTGGTGGTGAGGTGGATCAGCCCGATGCGGTCGTAAAAGGGAAAGACCTTGACGTCGGGCGGCAGGAGGCCGTGGTTGAGCTTTTGCGTTTCGGCCTCGACCCGCTTCAGGACGTTTTGGGTGCGGGCGCCGCGCAGCATCATCAGCACGCCCTCGACGGCATCGTCGCTGTTCTGGAAGCCGTATTCGCCCAGGCGCGGAGCATGACCGATGGTCACTTGCCCAATGTCGCGCACGTGGATGGGGACGCCGTTCTGGCTGCCGACAACGATGTCGCCGATATCGTCGGTGTTGCGCACCAAGCCCAGGCCGCGCACGTAATAGAACTGGCCGCCTTGCGAGTAGAAGCCGCCGCCGGCGTTGGAATTGTTGGCGGCGAGGGCGGCAATCACTTGCGGCACGCTGAGTTTGTAGCCATACAGGCGGCTGGGATCGAGCAGCACCTGATACTGCATGACCGTGCCGCCGAAGCCGGAGTCGTCGGCGATGCCGGGCACGGACTTATAGGCACGCTGCAGCACCCAGTCCTCGATGGTCTTCAGCTCTTGCGGCGTGCGGTCGGGACTCTCGACCACATAGCGGTAGATCAAGCCGCTGGGGCTGGACAAGGGCGCCATCGAGGGGGCGACGCCCTGCGGCAACGTGGCGCCGCCGACGCGCTCAAAGACCTCGGTGCGCGCCCAATAGTTGTCGGTGGAATCGGTGAACGTCAGTCGGACGTCGGAAAGCCCGTAGAGCGAGATCGAGCGCATCACCACCAGGTTGGGCGTGCCATTGAGCTGCAACTCGATGGGAAGCGTGACCAGCCGTTCCACCTCCTCGGCGGCGTGGCCGGGCCACTGCGTGATCAGCTCGACCATCGGCGGCGCCAGATCGGGGTAGGCATCCACCGGCATGCGGTGGAAGGAGATAGAGCCGGCGACGACCAGCAGCACTACAAACAGCAACACCAGGAAGCGCTGGCGCAGGGCGTATTGGACGATGCGATGGATCACGGGCGGGCGTCGCTACGGTTTATTGCAAGGCATTGGCGAACTGTACGAACAGGCTGCCGTCGGCGATCACGCGCTCACCGGCCCGCAGGCCATGGAGAATTTGCGTCTTGCCGCCCTCGCTCTCGCCCAGTTCCACCAAGCGGCGGGCGAAGGCGTCGGCCTGGCCGGGGGCGGCCACATACACGAACGGCTGATTGACCGCGTCGCGCAAGACGGCGGCGTCGGGCACGGCGAGGGCATTGCGCTCGAAGCCGGCGCGCACCACGGCGGTGACGTACATCTGATTTTTGAGCAGCTCGCCGGGGTTGCGAGCGACAATGCGTGCGGAAAGCGTGCGCGTGGCGGGATCGAGCGCGGCCCCGACGTATGAGATCCGACCCTGGAAATCGCGGCTGTAGGCATCGCTATGGACCACGACGGGATCGCCGACATGGACGTAAGCCAAGTCGCGCTCATAGACGTTGACCAGCACCCAGACGGTGCGCAGGTCGGAGATGGTGAACAACTGCGTGCTGCCCGCCTGCACCACCTGGCCGGGCGTCGCTTGCCGGTCCACGACCATGCCGCTGATCGGGGCCAGGACCGGGATTTCCGCCGAGGGCCGGGCGGCGACCGCGGTAGGGTCGGCGACGCCGAGAATGCGCAGCGCTTGTTCGGCATTTTGCAGGTCGGCGCTGGCCTGGTTGCGCGCCGACTCGGCTTGCTGCAACTGGGCCTGGGCAATGGCCTGATGCTCGTAGAGATCTTGCGACCGCTTGAAATTTTGATCGGCCAGCACGTAGGCATCGCGAGCTTTGAGATAGGCGGCGCGGTCGGTGGAATAATCCGGACTGCTCACGTAGAGCATGGGCTGGCCGGCGCGGACGTGCTCGCCGGGCTCGACCAAAATGCGGCTGATCGGGCCGCCGACCTGGGTGATCACGGCGGTGGTGTGAAAGCTGTTGTACGCGACCGAGCCGGGCAGGCGCAGCGCGCGGATCAGGGTGGTGGGCGCGACCGTGTACACGGTCAAGTGGGCCATTTGCGCGGCGGGAATGGTAAACAGGCGGGCCGTGGAATCGGCGGCGGCGCCGGATCGGGAATCCGCGCGGGCGGCGGCGTTCACGGACGCGGGCGGCGATTGCCGGCCGCAGCCGGAGCAAATCATGCCCGCCGCGCCAGCGGCGAGAAGGGCAAAGGCGAGGGCGAGCCTGCGTGGAGTCATAACAACTTCTTCGCGCCGGCCGCTTCCTTGAGCTGCTGGAGAGCGAGCATATAGGCGGCCAGCGACTGGCGATAGGCTAATTCGGTGGCGCGGTAACTGCGCTCCGCGTCGAGGAAGTCGAGCAAGCTGGCGGCGCCGCGATGGTAGGCGTAGGCGCTGATGTCGCGCGACTGCTGGGCCTGGCTCAGATAACCGGATTGATAGAGCGAGACCACCTGCTCCCCAGTCTTGGCCGCCTGGTAGGCGGTGGTCACGTCGGTGAGCACCTGGTTCTCGGCGGCGCTCGAGAGGTCTTTCGCCTGAACCATGCCAAAGCGCGTGCGGGCGATCTCGCCTTGGTTGCGGTCGAAGATCGGGATCTCCATGTTGAAGGCCAAGCCGGCGCCGGTGAGGCCGCCCACGTGGGAAACGGTCAGCGAGCTGGTGAGGTCGCGCTTGCCGTTGGCGCGGGCCAGGGAGTACTGGCTCTGGGCGGCGACGACGCCCTGCCGGGCGGCGATCAGATCGGGGCGGTTCTTGAGCGCCAGCGCGCGGTAATCATCTTCGTTGCCGTGCAGCGGCGTGTAGGCGAGCGAGCCGACTACCCGCACGTCGGGAGCCAGCGCGCGATAGCCGACCGCGTTGCGCAACGCCGCGCGCGCCTGGACCAACGCCACTTGCGCCGACGAGACGTCGGTCTGGAATTGCAGCAGCTGCAGCTTGATCTTGAGGTAATCGCCCTCGCTGATCTGGCCGGCCTTGAACTGCGCCTGGCCGATGGCGACGGTTTGCTGAAAGCCGGCCAGATCCTGCCGCGCGAAATCGAGGTTGGATTCGGCCAGCAAGACGCCAACGAATTGCTGGGCGACGTTGAAGATCAACGAACGTTGGGCGTCGGCCAACTGAGAGCGGGTGACGGCGGTGACATCGCGCGCCGCCTGGATGCGGCGGTTGCGCTTATTGCCGCGCTCGAAGGTGTAGGCGACGCCGACGTCGAACTCCGAAATCTGGTTGAGGACGTTGTGGTTCCAGTTGGAGGGGTTTAGCGGCAGGAACAGGCCATCCCAGGTCAGCACCGGGTTGGGATGAATGGCGGCGGTGACCTCTTCGGCCTGGCTCTGCGGCACCGTCGTGGACGCGGCTTGCAGGGCGGGGTTGTAGGCCAGCGCCAGGGCGACCGCCTGGTCGAGATCCACGCTGGCGGCGGGAATCGCCGGGAGCTGGGTGGCGGGCCCGGTTTGGCCGCGCGCTGTCCCTCCCAAGCCTAAGAAAATGCAGCCAGATAGAGCGAAGGAGCAGGCCAGCGCTCGCGACATTTCGAGGGGCATAAAAGGAGCGAGCGGACCTTTGCCGTCGCTGTTGGGACGCGCCACTTTCGCCGGGCGTTACGAAAAACGCCCGACGGGCGGCGATTCCCGGGGGTCGCCCCGGCCGCCCCGTCCGTCGGGCGGGATTAGGGCATGGGGTTGGCGCCGACGGCGGCGAGCTTGGACTCGATGCGGTCGTGCACCCAGTGCGGATCCCACCACTCCATCGGGTTCACCTGCACGCCGTCGAGCAGCATGCTGAAGTGCAAATGATCGCCGCCGGCCAGGCCGGTCGAGTCGCTATGGGCGATCAACTGGCCGCGTTTCACCAAATCGCCGGGCTTGATCGCGAAGTCATTGAGGTGGGCATAGAGCGACATCAGGCCGAAGCCGTGATCGATCAAGATGGCGTTGCCATAGATGCCGAAGTAGTGGGCCCACAGCACGCGGCCGTCGTTGGCGGCCAGCACCGGCGTGTGACGGACGACGGCCAAGTCGTAGCCGAGATGATCCTCCTGGTCCACGATCTTGCCGTCGTATTTGTAGAGGCGGTGATCGGCGAAGTCGGCTTCCACGGTGGCATGGGCGAGGGCGAGGAAGGCGCCGTGCCAGAGGAATTGATGAGCGCTTTGCCCGCTGGCTTCCGCCAATTCGCGCGCGTCGGTGCGGCGCAGGGCGCGGTTAACCAAGAGAAATTGCTGGAGGGGCGTGCCGGAATCGGCGAGCGCGGGGGTGTTGGCGATGATCGGCACGACGACGCGGGCGATGAAGGCGTCGTCAATGGCAAAAGTTCGGGTGCGAAACTTGGTGGCAAATAGGCTGGCCGGAAAACCGACGACGGCCTGGTTGCCGGCGTCATCGCGAGCCACCAAGCGCGGCACGGAGCCGGAGGGGGCGTTGTAGGGAAAGGCGAAGAGGCAGAACATGACGCCCGGCGCGGCGCCGGGCACGGGATAGCCGGGGTAGAGCTTGCCCGCCATCTCGACGCCGGAGGCGACGCCGCTCGGCGCCCCCGAGTCGCCCGGTTCGACGACGCGATAGACGACCATCTCGGCGCCGCCTTGATGGACGTATTGCCGGGTACTGAGGACCTCGATTCGCGGCGGCACGGAGCGAATCGTCACGGCATGAGACGTCTCGACGGCCGAGCCCAGCAAGTTGCCGGCACGGGCTTGCACGACCAATTCCGCGGGGCCGTCGGCGAGCCCCTTGACCTGCTGGCGGCCGATGACGGGCGAGAGGTGGATTTCACGCTGGGCGGAGGGGGCGAAATACAAGTGGCGACCGGGAAAACCGGCCCGGGCCACGTCGATCACGCGCCCATGCTGGCGATAGAAGACGCGCACCGCGCGCACGCCCATATCGGCGTGGACGGCGAGGTCGAGGCGAGCTTGCCGGCCGACGGCGGCGGGCCAGCGGGTAGCGGTGATTTGCGGCGGACCGCCACGCAGCAGCGCCACGACGCCGGCGACGACGATGAGCAGGACGATGACAACGAGCGCATTGCGCCCAGCGTTAGAGGGCTTCTCGGGATCGCGCAAAGAAAAAACTCCAGGCGAGAGTTGAAGCTCTATTGTACGCAGGGGCGCAGCGGCGCGGCGAGGTAGGCGGGGCGATAAGCGTCGCGGGGCTTCGTTCTCGGCCGGCCGGGCTTGCTCACGTACATCCATGTACGCTGCGCCGCCCGGCCGGCCTGCGGCCTCGCCCGGCTCGCTTCTCGCCCCGCTCGAAGGTGGTCGCAGTGGGCCCGGCGCGCCCTGGGCGGCTGTGGCGGGTTGGGCGGGGCGATAAGCGTCGCGGGGCTGCTTTGCTTGGCGCTCCGCTGCGCTGCGCTTGCCGGCCGCTCGGCCTCCTTTACGTACATCTGGGTACGCTGCGCCGCCCGGCCGGCCTGCGGCCTCGCCCGGCTCGCTTCTCGCCCCGCTCGAAGGTGGTCGCAGTGGGCCCGGCGCGCCCTCGGCGGCAGTGGCGGGTTGGGCGGGGCGATAAGCGTCGCGGGGCTTCGTTCTCCCACCCCAGCGCCCATGGGCGCTGGGGACCCCGGTCTCGGCCGGCCGGGCTTGCTCACGCGAGGCGTCGCTGGGCGCTCCGCTTCGCTGCGCTTCCGTGTACGCTGCGCCGCCCGGCCGGCCTGCGGCCTCGCCCGGCTCGGCATCTCTTGGCGCTTCGCTGCGCTTAGCCGCTCAGGCGTCCTCTTTGCGGTCGCAATGTGGACTCGCGGGCTGCGGCGATCAGCGAGAGCGCAAGGATTCGAGAAAGGCGGCGGCGGCGGGAGCGGCGGCCGCTTCCCCGCCCCGCACGACGGCGGCGTGCACGGCGGCGACGAGCGCGGTGCCGACCACGGCGCCATCGGCGAAGGCGGCGACTTCCTTGACCTGGGCGCCGGTGCTGATGCCGAAGCCAAGAGCGATGGGCAGGCGCGTGTAGCGCCGCTGGCGGGCAACGAGTTCGGGCGCGCCCGGCGGCACGCGCTCGCGCACGCCGGTGACGCCGGTGCGGGAAACGGCATAGATGAAGCCGGTCGAGGCGGCGGCGATCGCTTCCAGGCGGCGGTCGGGCGAAGTGGGGGCGGCGAGAAAGACGGTGGCGAGGCGATGGGCGGCGAGGACGCGGCGGTAGTCGGCGGCTTCCTCGGGAATGAGATCGGTGACCAGGACGCCGTCGGCGCCGGCGGCGGAAGCATCGGCGGCGAAGCGCTCGAGTCCGTAGCGCAGGATGGGGTTGAAGTAGCCGAAGAGCAGCAGGCCGACGGCGGATTCGCGGCGAATGGCGCGCGCCAAATCGAGCACGTCGGCGAGGCGCGTGCCGGCGGCCAAGGCGCGTTCGCTCGATTGCTGGATCACCGGGCCATCGGCGACCGGGTCGCTGAAGGGGATGCCGAGCTCGATGACGTCGGCGCCGGCGCGCGCCAGGGCCAAGGCAATCTGGCGGCTAGCGGCGAGCGAGGGATCGCCGGCGGTGACGAAGGGGACGAGGGCGCAGCGGCCCTGGCGGCGGGCGGCGGCGAACACTTCGGCCAAGCGGGGAGCGGCGGCGGCGACTTGGCTCATCGCGCGGC
Organism: Terriglobales bacterium; assembly: GCA_050746125.1. GTDB lineage: Bacteria > Acidobacteriota > Terriglobia > Terriglobales > SCQP01 > JAJPKR01. Next base: position 21,439 of record JBOGKX010000090.1, read on the forward strand.
TCCCGCGGCGACGCCGGGCAGTTCGCGGGCGATGATCTCCATATCTTTGTCGCCGCGGCCGGAGATGTTGACGATGATGGCGGCGTCGCGCGGCAGCCGAGGAGCGCGGTGGCGGGCCTCGGCCACGGCGTGGGCGGATTCGAGAGCCGGGATGATGCCCTCGACGTGGGCCAGATGGCGGCAGGCCTCGAGCGCGTCGCGATCGGCGGCGCAGACATATTCGGCGCGGCCGCTATCGTGCAGAGCGGCATGCTCGGGGCCGACGCCAGGATAATCGAGGCCGGCGGAGACAGAGTGGGTGGCGGCGATCTGGCCGGCGGCGTCTTGCAGGATGTAGGAAAAGGTGCCTTGCAAGACGCCGGGACTGCCGCCGTGAAAGCGGGCGGCGTGCTGGCCGAGTTGGTCGCCGCGACCGCCGGCCTCGACGCCGATCAGCCTGACATCGCGGTCGGCGAGGAAGGCGTGGAACAGGCCCATGGCGTTGGAGCCGCCGCCGACGCAGGCGATCAGCGCGGCCGGCAGGCGTCCCTCGATGGCGAGGATTTGGGCACGGGCCTCGATGCCGATGCAGGCATGAAAGTCGCGGACCATGGCCGGGTAAGGATGGGCGCCGAGCACCGAGCCGAGCAGGTAATGGGTGGATTGGCAGTTGGTGACCCAATCGCGCATGGCTTCATTGATGGCGTCCTTGAGGGTGCGGCTGCCGGCGGCGACGCCGCGCACCTCGGCGCCGAGCAGGCGCATGCGGGCGACGTTGAGGGCCTGGCGGGCCATGTCTTCTTCGCCCATATAGACGACGCACTCGAAGCCGAAGAGGGCGCAGACGGTGGCGGTGGCCACGCCGTGCTGGCCGGCGCCGGTTTCGGCGACGATGCGGCGCTTGCCCATGCGGCGCGCGAGCAAGGCCTGGCCCAGGCAGTTGTTGATCTTGTGGGCGCCGGTGTGGAGCAGGTCTTCGCGCTTGAGATAGACGCGCGCGCCGCCCCACTCCTCGCTCAGGCGGCGGGCGAAAAAGAGCGGCGTCGGGCGGCCGGCATAGTTGCGGCGCAGATCGTCGAGCTCGGCGGCGAAGGCGGGATCGGCTTGCGCCGCCTGGTAGGCGGCGGTGAGTTCATCGAGAGGAGCGACGAGCGTCTCGGGGACGTAGCGCCCGCCGTAGGGGCCGAAGCGGAGCGGCGGCGGGGCGAGACTAGCAGTCATGCTACTAGCCTACAGGCTGGCGAAGGCGTCTTGGGCGGCGCGCACAAAGGCGCGGAGGCGCCGCGGGTCCTTGCGGCCGGGCGCGGATTCGACGCCGGAACTCACGTCCACGCCCCAGGCGCCGGTGCAGGCGATGCACTCGGCCACCGTTTCCGGGCGCAAGCCGCCGGCGACGATCAGGCGGAGGCCTTCGAGGGCGGCCACCTGGCGCCAATCGAAGGCCCGGCCGGTGCCGCCGCGGGCGCGGGCGTTGCCGGAGTCGAGCAAGAGGGCGCCGGCGCGATCGCCCCATTCGGCGGCGACTTCGAGGTAGCCGGGCTGGCCCATGTGCAGCGTCTTCCAGGAGGTCCATGGGGCCAGCAACGGGGCGACGGCGAGGGGTTCCTCGCCATGCAATTGCAAGACGTCGAGGGCGGCGCGCCGCGCGGCGTCGCACATGGCGGCGGGATCGGCGTCCACGAAAACGCCGACCTTGAGCAAGCCGGCCGGCAGCTCGCGGGTGATGGCGGCCGCCTGTTCGATGGTTACGCGGCGCGGCGAGGCGGCGGCGAAGACGAAACCCACCGCGTCGGCGCCGGCTTCGGCGGCCAGCAGGGCGTCGGCCAGCGAAGTGATGCCGCAGATCTTGATCATGAAACGGTTTGGCCGCGGGCCGCGGCCAGCAGCGCGGCCAAGGCGGCGCCGGGATCGGCGGACTGCATGAAGCGCTCGCCGATCAGCACGGCATCGAAGCCGGCGGCGGCGGCGCGGCGCAGGTCCTCGCCATCGCGCAGGCCGCTCTCCGCCACCTTGACCACCTCGGCCGGCATCCGCGGGGCGAGGCGCCACGCGAGCTCTTTATCCACGCGCAGCGAGCGCAGGTCGCGGTTGTTGATGCCGAGGATCGTGGCGCCGGCAGCCAGGGCGCGCAGCATCTCGGCTTCGTCGTGCACTTCGGTGAGGGCGGCGAGACCGGCGCGGGCGGCGGTGGCGAGCAAGCGTGGCAAGAGGGCGTCGTCCAGCGCGGCGACGATCAGCAGCACCGCATCGGCGCCGTGCGCGGCGGATTCCCAGACTTGGTAATCGCTGAAGATGAAGTCCTTGCGCAAGAGCGGCAATGGGCAAGTGGCGCGCGCCTGGCCGAGATATTCGAGCCGGCCGCGAAAATGCGGCCCTTCGGTAAGCACCGAGATCGCCGATGCTCCGGCCGCGGCGTAAGCGGCCGCAATGACGGGGACGTCCAGCGCGGAGCGCAGGAGGCCGCGCGAGGGCGAAGCCTGCTTGATTTCGGCGATCACGGCGGGCGGCGGCGCCGAACGCAGCGCGGCGGCGAAATCGCGCGGCTGGCGCGCCTCGGCGCGGCGCTGCAAGCCGGCGAGGGGCACGGCGCGCTCGGCTTGCGCCACGCGTTCGCGCTCCTGCTCCAGGATTTCGGCAAGGATGTCGCCAGTCGCGGCCGCGTCACGGAGCATGCGATTAGTTTAGAGCAGAGGCTTATGCAGAGATACCAAGCGCCGACTGCGAGCGGCTAGGGGGATACCAGGCGAGAGGCGCGAGGGCTGGCGGCGCTGGCAGGCAAGTACTTGCAGTGCTGGGAGATACGGGTGGCGCAAAACATAAGGCGGGGCCACCGCGCATGGTCTCCTCCCCCGATAGGGGGACGCGATTGGGGGGACGGAACAGTGCGGGTTTGGGCTTGTAGCACTGCGTTTGGACCGGAGGAGCCCACTTAAGTTCGATTCAGAACAGGCCGCGACCGTTGCCTGAGCCAGGCACTAGCCGTGTTTGAGGGAGACGAGAGCGGGCTCGGGCACGGGAGTGGGATAGTTGCCGGTGTAGCAGGCGGTGCAGAAGCGGCCCGGGCCGGTATCATCCACGGCGGAGCGCAGATTCTCCAGCGAGAGGTAGGCGAGCGAGTCGGCGCCGACGAATTCGCGAATGCCCTCGACGCTCTGGTTGGCGGCAATCAGCTCGCCTTTCGACGGGGTGTCGACGCCGTAGTAGCAGGGCGAGATGGTGGGCGGGCAGGAAATGCGCAGATGCACCTCGCGCGCTCCGGCGTCGCGGATCATGCGGACAATCTTGCGGCTGGTGGTGCCGCGCACGATGGAATCATCCACCAGGATCACGCGCTGGCCGTCGAGCAAGGAGCGGACCGGGTTGAGCTTGAGCTTCACGCCGAAGTCGCGAATCTGCTGCGAGGGCTCGATGAAGGTGCGTCCGACGTAGTGATTGCGAATCAGGCCGAAGCGGAAGGGCAAGCCGGACTCGGCGGAAAAACCGATGGCGGCGGAGACGCCGGAATCCGGCACCGGCACGACCAGGTCGGCGGGGACCGGCGCCTGGCGAGCGAGCAGGCGGCCCATTTTTTCGCGGCTTACTTGCACGCTGCGGCCGAAGACCACGCTATCGGGGCGGGAAAAATAGACGTGCTCGAAGATGCAATGCCGCGGCGGCAGGGCGGGGGCGAAGCGGCGGGTCTCGATGCCGCGCGCGCTGACGCGCACCCATTCCCCGGGCTCGACGTCGCGCAGATAGCGGGCGCCGATCAGATCGAAGGCGCAGGTTTCGCTGGCGAAGACGACGGCATCGGGCGCGCCCGGCTCGGCGGCGGGCAGCAGCCCCATGGCCAGCGGCCGGAAGCCGCGCGGGTCGCGGATAGCGAAAATGCTGTCGCGGGTCAGCAGCACGAGCGAGAAGGCGCCCTCGACTTCATTCAACGCCTCGCAGAGCGCATCGGGCAGCGACGGCTGGCGCGACTGGGCGAGCAAATGGAGGATGACCTCGGTGTCGCTGGTGGTCTGGAAGATGGAGCCGCGATTCTCGAGGCGGGCGCGAGTTTCGACGGCGTTGACGAGATTGCCGTTGTGGCCGATGGCGAGCGTGCCCTTATTGCAATCGACGATCAGGGGCTGGGCGTTGGTGAGCGCGCTGCCGCCGGTGGTGGAGTAGCGGGTATGGCCGATGGCGAGCGAGCCGCGCAAGGGGCGGAGATGGGAGTTGGTGAAGATCTCCGCGACCTGGCCCATGGCGCGGTGGAAATGAATCTGGGCGCCGTCACTGGCCGCGATGCCGGCCGACTCCTGGCCGCGATGCTGCAAGGCGTAAAGCCCCAGGTAGGCGAGCTTGGCGGCTTCGGGATGACCGAAGATGCCGACGATGCCGCACTCTTCGTGGAGCTTGTCAAACATAGGCAACCGTTTCGGCGGCGGCGAGCCGCTCGAGCGCATATTCCCAAATCCCGGCGCATTTGGCCAGCGGCGCGGCGATCAACGAGCGGCCGTCGCGGGCATGGATTTCCAGGCTGCCGGCGATGGTTTCGCCGAGCAGCAGGCAAGGCAAGCCGGCGGCAGCAGCTAATTCTTGGATGGCGGCGAGATGGCTGAGGGCGCAGGAAATCAGCACTTGCCCGGCCGGCTCGGCGAAGAGCGCCAGCCAATCTTGGGCGTTCTGGCCGTCGCCAGGGGCGCTGGCGGCGGGCAAGGTGACGCGAGCGCCCACCCGCGGCGATTCGGGCTCTTCGACGGAGCGGGCGAGAGCGGCCTTGGCGAGGGCCAGGGCCAGACCGCCGGCGGCGATATCGCGGGCCGAGGCCAGGAGGTCGCGGGCGACCAATTCGCGCAACAGCGCGTAGAGGGCGGCCTCGCGATCGAGGTCGAGCGCGGGCGGTAGGCCCCAAGTCGCGCCGAGAACGGCGCGCGCGCACTCGGAGCTGCCAAAGCGGCGCACGGCCTCGGCGGGATCGAGCGAGGCACCGCCCAGTTGCAGCACGGCGTCGCCGGGGCGGCAGAAGTGCGCGGCTGGCGGACGCCACTCGGGGGCGCGGCTCGACAGATCGAGAATGCCGACCACGCCGACGACGGGGGTGGGGTCAATGCCCACGCCCGATGTTTCGTTGTAGAGGCTGACGTTGCCGCCGGTGATGGGGGTGGCGAGGGCGCGGCAGGCTTCGCCCATGCCGGCGATCACCTCGGTGAGCTGACCCATCACTTCCGGCTTCTCAGGATTGCCGAAGTTCAAGCAATTGGTGGCGGCCACCGGGCGGGCGCCGGTCAGAGCCACTTGGCGCGCCGCCTCGGCGACGGCGAGGCGCACTCCGGCGCGCGGATCGAGGCGGCAGTAGCGGCCCCGACCGGCGAGGGCCATGGCCAGCGCCTTGCCACTGCCCTTGACGCGCACCACGCCGGCACCGGCGCCGGGGCCGACAATGGTGTTGGTGCGGACCATGGTGTCGTAGCGCTCGTAGATCCAGCGCTTGGCGGCCAAGTTGGGCGAGGCCAGCAATTGTTCGAAGGCGGCGGAGGGGGAGGCGGCGGGCGGCCAGACGCCGGGCGGCGGATCGAGCGGGTCAAGGCGGGGCGGGGCGACCAGGGGACGGCGATAGCGCGGCGCCTCCCCAGTGAGGGCGGGGTTGGGAATTTCGGCGACCACTTGGCCGCGATGGCGCACGCGCAGCAGGCCGCCGGCGACCACCTGGCCGACGATGGCGGCATCGAGCCCCCATTTGCGAAATACGGCGAAGATTTCTTCCTCGCGGCCGCGCTCGGCGACGAGCAGCATGCGCTCCTGGCTCTCGCTGAGCATCATTTCCTCGGCGGTCATGCCGGATTCGCGCTGCGGCACCTGGTCGAGATCGAGATCGAGGCCGGTGCCGCCACGGCCGCCCATCTCGCAACTAGAGCTGGTGAGGCCGGCAGCGCCCATGTCTTGAATGCCGACGACGGCGCCGGTGCGCATGGCTTCGAGACAGGCTTCGAGCAAGAGCTTTTCGAGGAACGGATCGCCGACTTGCACGTTGGGGCGCTTGGCTTCGGAGGCGGCGGTGAACTCCTCGCTGGCCATGGTGGCGCCGTGAATGCCGTCGCGGCCGGTCTTGGCGCCGACGTAAAGGACCGGATTGCCGACGCCGCTGGCGCGTCCATAGAAGAGGGCGTCTTGGCGGGCGATGCCGAGCGCGAAGGCGTTGACCAGCGGGTTGCCGGAGTAGCAGGGGTCGAACTGGGTTTCGCCGCCGAGGTTGGCGACGCCGAAGCAATTGCCGTAATGCGCGATGCCCTCGACCACGCCTTCGAGCAGAGTTTGGTTGCGGGCGGCGGCGGACTCGCTGACGCCGGGCTCGGGGGCGAGCGGCCCGAAGCGGAGGGAATCCATGATGGCTATGGGGCGCGCGCCCATGGTGAACACGTCGCGCAAGATACCCCCGACGCCGGTGGCGGCGCCTTGGAAGGGCTCGACAAAACTGGGGTGATTGTGCGACTCGATCTTGAATACCACGGCCCAACCGTCGCCGAGGGAGATGACGCCGGCGTTTTCACCGGGGCCTTGCAGGACATCCGGGCCGGCAGTGGGCAGGCTTTTGAGATGCACGCGGCTGGACTTGTAGGAGCAGTGCTCGCTCCACATGACGCCGAAGATGGCCAGCTCGACGGCATTGGGCTCGCGCCCGAGCAGCTCGCGAATGCGCTCGTACTCGGCGAGGGTGAGTCCTTGCCGGGCGATCTGTTCAGGGGAAAAGGGCATGGGAATCCGCGCCGCGGGCGGCCTCAGGCAATAGAGGAGAGGGCCGCCACCGGCCGCGGCGCCGCCGGATCGGCGGCCAAAGCTTGCACCAAGGAGCGAAAGACGACCATGCCGTCGGCGGAGCCCAGGGCGGCTTCCGCGGCGCGCTCGGGATGAGGCATCATGCCGACCACGTTGCGGCCCTCGTTGCAGATGCCAGCGATGTCGTCGAGCGAGCCGTTGGGATTGGCGCCGGGAGCGGGGCGGCCGTCGGCGGAGCAATAGCGGAAGACGACGCGCCGCTCGCGCCGCAGGCGGTCGAGGGTGGGCGGATCAGCGACGTAGTTGCCATCGCCGTGGGCGATGGGGACGCGCAGCACTTGGCCGGGGCGGGCGGCGGAGGTAAAAGGCGTGTCGGCGGCCTCAACGCGCAGGTACACGGGGCGGCAGACGAAATGGAGCCCGGCATTGCGCAGCAGCGCGCCGGGCAAGAGGCCGCTCTCGCAGAGGATCTGGAAGCCGTTGCAGATGCCGAGCACGGGGCGGCCGGCGACGGCGAAGCGGCGCACCGCTTCCATGACCGGAGAAAAGCGGGCAATGGCGCCGGTGCGGAGATAGTCGCCGTAGCTGAAGCCGCCAGGGAGGATGACGGCGTCCGCGCCCTGGAGGTCGGAGGACTCGTGCCAGAGCGGCACCGCTTCCTGCCCGGCCAGCACGCCGGCCGCATGCAGAGCGTCGTGATCACAGTTGCTGCCGGGAAACACGACTACGCCGATTTTCATGGAAAGCCTTGACACACACCTTATGTGAGTTTAATTTTATCGGCTTCCGCGCCGCGCCGCCAGCAGCCACTGGCGAGGCTTACTGGGTATGACCGTTGCGGCGGATCGTTTTATCGGCAATGTCCAGCAGGAAACCCAGCTTTTTATCGAGCGCCGCGTTGCGCTCCTCGGAGACGCGGCGCATATCGCCGATCCGCTCAACGAGACGAAGTTCGGCCTGGGCCAGGCGCGCGATCAGGCCGGTGATCTCCGCAATCTGCGCGTCGTGGCGCTGCAGCCATCCCCGATGCTCCTCGAGCGAGGCGGCCTGCTTGGCCTGGAACTCCGCAAATGCGGCGGCCTGGCTGGCCTGAAACGCCTCGAGCGAGACGGCCTGCTTGGCCTGCATGTCTAGGATGAACTGCATGGTGCGCTCGACATCCATGAGGGCATTCTAGCAGCGGCCCCCTCGAATTCGGCTTCGCTGCGGATGGACATCGCGCTATTCTCCCGCGGCGGGTTCTTCGTCGGCAAAGCCGGGGATGTACGGCAGCGGCACGGCAGCAGCGACGCGGCGGGCGCGAGGATGAAGGCGGGCGTAGCGCCAGCGGGCGAAGGAGGAAGCCGCGACGAGCAGGAAGCAGGCCTCGATCACGACTTTTTCGGCATCGAGCGGGTCGAGCGGCGCGCCGCGCAGGGCCGCATCGGCGACGACTCCGTGGAGGAAGAAGAGCGCGGCGGCGACATAGGAGAGGTAGTGAACCCACTTCCAGGCCTGGCGACCGAGCGCGACCCGGTAATAGGAGGTCACGGCGACGAGAACGACGAGGTAGAGGGCGATGGCGCCGAGCGTGTTGACGAGAGGTTGCGAGGGAGCGTGAATGGGCCAGGCGATTTGCGCCCAGGAGAAGCGCGAGCGCGACGCCCAGGCGAGCGGCAGCGGATGGGCGATTGTAAAAGTCAGGCCGGTGTAGCCGGTCCAATTGTGGTAGCGGAAGAGATCGAGGCGGCGGCGCGGCCAACCGCGGCGGGGATTATAGCGGACCGAGATCAGCAGGCCGATCAGAATGTTGAGGCTGAGCAGGCAGATGGCAACGAGACCGAGGTCGCCGGCGAGGTCAATGGCGCTCATAAGGGGCGGCGGGCGCTGCGTCTTGGCCTGCGCCAGAGCGGCGGCTGACTGCGGTACGCCGCGGGCGCCGGCTCGGTTACGCGCCGGGCCGCTCGGCGGCGCCGGCGAGGAAGGCCTTCATGGCGCGGTACATGGCCCAGTCGTCCACCTTGGAAGACAGCTCGTAGGGCGAGTGCATGGAGAGCAGCGGCACGCCCAAGTCAATCACGTTCATGTTCTGGGCGGAAAAAAAGAGGCCGATGGTGCCACCGGCGCCGATGCCCTCGACATACGTCGAGGTCTGCCAGGGGATGTGCGCGGCGGCGAACATACGGCGAAAGCGGGCGATCATCTCGGAGTTGGCGTCGAAGCCGTGGCCGTAGCGCTTGAGGGCGATGCCATCGCCAAGGCGGGCGGCATTATCGGCCTCTTGCACCTGCGGGAAGTTGGGATTGACGCCGGTGTTGCAATCGGCCGAGATCACGTCGGTGCGGTCCTTGGCCTGGCGCAGCGCGAGGGGCGTGAAGCCGGGGCCGAGATCGGCGGTGAGCAGGCCGGTCAGCACGGTATCGAGGAATTGGGAATCGGCGCCGGTGTCATTGACGCTGCCGACTTCTTCGTTATTTGTCCAATAAACCAGGACGGTTTTATCCGGCACGGCCTCGAGATCGAGAATCGAGCGAAGCGCCACGAAGGAGAGCAGGCGATCATCCTGGCCATAGGCGGCGATCAAAGCACGATCGAGGCCGGCATCGGCGGGAGGCGTGTTGGGGGTAAGGATCAACTCGGCGCTGGTGAAGTCGGCGGGGCCGACGCGGTAGCGATCGAAGAGCTGCTTGAGCACCTGGGCCATGACGCCGCCGTCGGGCAGCGGTTCGCTGGCCGCCACGGGCAGCATTTCTTCGGTGGAGATGACCTCGGTGTAGGTGCGATTGCGGAAGGGGCGGTCCACGTGCGGGGCGACGTCGGGAATCACGAAAACCGGATCGTCCGGCGCCAGGCCGATCGAGACCTCGACGCGGGTGCCATCGGCGCGATCGATGTGCCCCGTTAGGGCGAGCGGGCGATTCACCCACTGATAGTGTTTGAGCCCGCCGTGGGTGAGGACGTGCAACACGACAAAGCCTTGCTTGGCGATAAGGGGGTTGGCCTTCAACTCGAGCCAGGGCGAGTCGGCGTGGGTACCGACAATGCGAAAGCCCTGCGCCCCGCCGGCGCGGCCTTGGATGCCGAGCAGCAGCGCGCGGCCGCGGTTGTCGACGTAAAAGCGGGCGCCGGGGGCCAGCCTCTCGCCCGGCTTCCATTCGGTAAAGCCACGGGCGCGAGCGCGACGAATGCCCTCCGCCACCGCCAATTGGTTTTGGCGGGCCACGCCGAGGAAGGACTTAATGTCGCCGGCGAAGGTAAGGACCTGCTCGCGCTCGGCCGGCGCAAGCGCCAACCAGGCCGATTGGCGCAATGGCAGTTGGGTGGGCGGCGCCGGTTCGGCGGTCTGGGCGGCGAGGGCGGGCAGCAGGAAGGAAGCGACCAGGGCGAGTACCGAAATTAGGATGGAGGGACATGCGCGGGCTCCGAACCGAAAGGCGATCCGCTATCTTCCCGCAGCGGTTGACAGAACTCAACGCTTTTGCCGTGGCTTAGATGTATGTGATTAGGTTGACAGTTCGATGAGTCTGCATGTAGGCTTACGCCCAGTTGCGCCGGCGGAGTGCACGCCGGAGCCGGCGCGGGAGGAATGCCGCATGAGGGGGCGCGTTTGGCTGCCGCTGCTAGGGGTCTTACTGCTATTACCGCTCGCGGTGCGGCGGGCAGCGGCCAACGACGACTGGCGGCCGATCAATCCCGCGGATCTAGCGATGAAGGATAATCCGGCGAGCCCGGGCGCCGATGCGATGATCCTCTATCGCGAGGAAACCCTCGACGAAGCGCACCATTTCGAAAGCGAGTATTACCGCATCAAGATCTTTACCACGGCGGGAAAGAAGTGGGGCGACGTCGTGGTGCCCTATATGCGCGGGCAGGAGGGTGTTACCGCGATCGAGGCGCGCACGATCCTGCCCAACGGGACGGTGGTGAACTTTACCGGGCAGGCGTACGACAAAGTCGCCATTCAGGGTGGCGGCGTCAAGGTCTATGAAAAGACCTTCAGTTTGCCCGACGTGCAGCCCGGCTGCATCGTCGAGTACAAGTACCGGGAGCCGTTCGATCCGGGCCTTTATTTCAGCACCATGACCTGGGAGGTGCAGAAGGACCTGTTCACGCGGGAGGCGATGTTCACTTTCGTGCCGATCGCGGATGCCTTCCAGGAGCAGGCGGCCGGGTTCAGCGGCTGGCGAACGCTGTTTCTGCCTCCGAACGACCGTCCCAAAGCGCAACCCAACCGCAGCGTGATCTTGGAGGTGCGCGATCTGCCGGCGCTAACCACGGAGCCGTACATGGTGCCCAAGGAAATGGTGCGCGGGCGAGTGACGTTTTTTTACCGGCAGCAGGGGAAGATCAGCGCGGCGCAGTACTGGAAACAGGTGGGCAAGGAGTGGAACAAGGAACTGGATTCGTTCGTGAACAAAAAGAAGGCGCTGCAAGAAGCGCTGGCCACGGTCGTGCATCCGGGCGATGCGCCGCAGGCGCAACTGGCGGCTATCTATGCGCGGGCGCAGGCGGTTCGCAATTTGAGCTTCGGTCCGGGGATGACCGACGCGCAGCGGCGGGCCGAGCACATCGTCGACAACAACAACGTCGAGGACGTGCTGAAGCACGGCTACGGCACGTGGCAGGACGTCAATCGGCTTTTCGTGGGGCTGGCGCGGGCGGCCGGCTTCGAGGCCTCCTTGGTTTATATTCCGCGCCGCGACGAAAACTTGTTTTTCCCCGCCGATCAAGACCCCAGCGAGTTGCAGGACCAAATCGTGGGCGTGAAGCTCAACGGGCAGGATTTATATCTCGACCCTTCGGCGCCCGCATACGGTTTCGGGCTGCTGCCTTGGTATGAAGACGGGGTGGTGGGCTTGTGGCTGAGCAAACAGGGCGGCGACGTGGTGCAGGTGCCGGTGACGCCCAGCGCCCAGTCCCGGATCGTGCGCCGCCTGAACGTGAAACTCGCCGCCAACGGGGCGCGGACAGGCACGCTCGAGGTGGATTATTACGGGCAGGAGGGAGCCGTGTGGCGGGCGCAAGACCGCAACGACGACGCGCTCGGGCGGCGCCACGATCTGCGTGACGATATCCGGCGCTGGCTGGCGCCCAGGGTGGACTTCGAGGTCACGAAGCTGGAAAACTGGGACGACACGGCGAAGCCACTGACGGTGTTGGGAACGATTTCGTTTCCGGCATTTGGCGATCGCGATTACGGCCGCCTATTCCTGCCGTTATCCATTTACGGCTCCTATCTCACGCACGCCTTCACGGCGCCGCAACGGAGCAACGGCATTTATTTCCATTTTCCATTTCAGGAGGAAGACGACACCGTGATCCAGTTGCCGCCCGGTTTCCACGTGGCCACCCTGCCCAAGCCGGCGCCGATTCCCGGCGGCGCCATTCAGTATCGAATCGCCGCCACGGACGCGGGCGGGAGCGTGCACGTGACGCGGCATCTGGAGGTGGATGGCATCACGATTCCGGCCAAATTCTACGGAGCGGTCCGGGCGATTTTCAACACCGTGCAGGCGGGCGATGCGGATCAGATGGTATTTGCGCGCGAGTGAAGTACCGCGAGGGCTATTGCTGGTGGCGCTTTGCCTGCCGGCGATGGCGGCGCCGCGCGCGCCCGCCTGGCTGACGGCGGCGGCGGCGCGAGCGGTTCCCGCCAACTTGCCCGCCGACGCCGTGGCGGTGGTGCTGGAAGACGATCAGACGGTCACCGTCGCCGCCGGGGGCCAGACCGAGACGCTGCGCCGGGTGGCGGTCAAGATCCTGCGCCCCGAGGCGCACGACGAATATGGCTCGGTCACGATTCCCTTCGACAACGAGACCAAGGTCAAGTCGCTGGCCGCCTGGACGATTTTGCCGGGCGGCGCGGTGCTGGCGACGCGCAAACAAGATATCGTCGAGACCGGTTTTTCCCCCGAGGCGCTCTATAGCGACGACCGGCAAAATACGCTGACCTTTCCCGCCGCCGACCCCGGCGACATCGTCGGCTACGCGTACGTGCGGCTGGGGCGTCCGTATTTGCACGAACAGAGTTGGGACGTGCAGCGCGACGTGCCGGTGCTGGCCGGCCGGTTCGCGCTGCAACTGCCGGTGGACTGGAAGATGAATTTCGCTTGGGCGGGGGGCCAGGGGCCGGCGCCCACTACGGCGGGCGGCGATTACGAATGGCAAGTGGCGAACATTCCCGAGCTGGCGCCGCAAGAAACGAACATGCCGGCCTGGGCGGCGGTGAGCCAGCGGCTGCTGATTCGCTATTACCCGGCCGGAGCAGGCGACGCGGACGAGAGCTGGGCGGCGCTGGGGGCGTGGTACGACACGCTCACCCGCGGGCGGCAGCAGACGACGCCGGCCATCGACCAAGAGGTCGCGAGCCTCACCGCGGGGATGACGACGCCACTCGACAAGATCCGCGCGCTGGCCAAGTTCGTGCAGAGCCAGGTGCGCTACGTGGCGATCGAGATCTGCATCGGCGGCTACTTGCCGCATAGCGCGGGAGACGTATTCGCCGGCCGCTACGGCGATTGCAAGGACAAGGCGACGCTGCTGAGCGCCATGCTGGGGAAGATCGGCGTGGAGTCGTATTACGTGATCATCAACGCCGAGCGGGGCATTACGCGGCCGGATTTTCCGTCGTTGAGCTTCGATCACGCGATCCTCGCCATCCGGCTGCCGGCGGGCACGCCAACGGACGATTTGTATGCCGTGGTGGCCGATCCCAAGCTGGGGCCGCTGTTGTTTTTCGATCCCACCGATCCCTACTGCCCGTTGGGCTATTTGCCGGGCACGCTACAAGCGAATTACGGACTGGTGGTGGCGCCGGGTGGGAGCGAATTGGTGAAGCTGCCGCTCTTGCCGGGGATGGCGAACCGGCTGCTGCGCATCGGCGAGTACACGCTGGACGGCGCGGGCAATCTCAGCGGAACGACGCAGGACGTGCGCTGGGGCGCGCCGGCGGAGGCGCAGCGGGCGACAATCCTGGCGGCGGCGCCCAAGGATCGGGCCAAGCTGTTCGAGGATTTTCTGGACGGTGTGTTCGATCGGGTGCAGCTGACCGGCGCGCAAATCGGCAACTTGCAGCTTTACGACCAAAATCTGGTCGAGACGTACGGCTTCGTGGCGCCCGGCTACGCGGTCGCGAGCGGCGGGATGCTCATCGTGCGGCCCTGCGTCATCAACCGCACCTGGCCGCTGCAACAGGCGGGCAAAAAGCGGCAGTATCCGCTGGCGTTTCCGGCGACCATGCTGCAAACGGAGAAGTTCGAGATTCACCTGCCGGCCGGCTCCACGGTGCGCTGGCTGCCGGCGCCGGCACAGGTGGACGACGAGTTCATGAAGTACTCGAGCCGGGTGGAGTTCGCCGGCGGCGTGCTGAGTTGCACGCGCAGCTACGAACGCAAGCAAGTGCTGGCGCCCACGGCGGGACTTGGTCAACTGCGACGGGATTTCGCCGCGATCGGCACGGATCAAAGTCGGGCCGTAACCGTGACGCCGCCGGTGGTCGCGCTGAGCGGGACGCAGCATTAGGGCACGAGGGGCCTGGGCCGGAGCGGGGGGCATGGTTGCCGCGACCGGAGCAGGGTGGTATCGTGAAACCGCCATGGCCTCGTCTTACGAATCCGATGTTCCGCCGCTCTTCATTCAGCATCATCCCGCGCGGCAGCGCGGCTTGAATCGCCGGCAGATGGTGCAAAGAATGCTGGCCAGCGCCGGCGCGGGGCTAGCGCTGCCCGGCTTGGCCGCCGCTCATCCGATCCATCGGCATTTAGCCGACCCCGACACGTGGGCCCAGGCCGATGCGCAGACCAGCGCCGGCGCATGGAAGCCGCTATTTCTCGACCCGCACCAAAACGACACGTTCATCGCCTTGGCGGAGCGGATCGTGCCGGGCTCAAGCCAAGCGAACGTGAACCGCTTCGTGGATTTGCTGTTGAGCGTCGAGTCGCTCGAATCGCAGCGGCGCTTCGTCAACGCCGTCTCGGCCTTCGATGCGGAGGCGCTGCGGCAGCATCAGCGTCCCTATAAGGACCTGGACGAGGCGAGCCAGATCCAACTTTTGACCGACGCGGCCGCGATGGCACCGACCAAGCAGGTCGGGACGCCGCCGTGGGAGCAAGGAATCGAGAAGCTCGAGGAACACGAGCCGGAGGTCGCCAACATGCGCGACCATTTCGAGAACCTTAAAGGCTGGGCAAGCGGAGCTTACTACTCGTCCGAAATTGGCCTGAAGACGCTGGGCTGGACGGGGCAGGTGATGTGGCGGAGTTATCCGGGGTGTCAGCACCCCGGCGGCCACGCCAGCTAGGTAATGGCGGGCGCGGCGATAGGCATCGCATAGCTTCGTTCCACCCCAACGCGCGCCGCTGCGCGTTGGGGACCCCGGCTTGTCGGGCAGCCGGGCTTGCTCACGCGAGGCATCACTTGGCGCTCCGCTGCGCTTCGCTTCTGGGTACGCTGCGCCGCCCGGCTGCCCTCCGCCTCGCTCTGCTCGCGGCATTTCTTGGCGCTCCGCTGCGCTTCGCTTGGCCGCGCTCGGATGTGGTTGTGGGTGTGGGCGCACGCTCGGCGGCAGTTAGGGGGCGGGCGCGGCGATAGGCGTCGCCGGGCTTTGTTAGCGATCGCTCGGCCTCCATCACGTACATCTAAGTACGCTCAGTCGGCCTCGCTCCCGCCGCACTGCGCTGCTCGCAGCATTTTTTGGCGCTCCGCTGCGCTGCGCTTGCTTGGCGCTCCGCTGCGCTTCGCTTGGCCGCGCTCGGATGTGGTTGTGGGCGCAGGCGTCCTCTCGGCGGCAGCTGCGTCGCGGGCGCGGCGCCGGCGGCTGGGGCGAGGATCCGGGCAATCGCCAACGATGGGCGGCATAAACGGGGGACTCGGCGCCGACCGGTTCGGGCGGTACCCGGGGCGGGGGCGCCATGGTAAGCTAGAAGAGCGTTTGAAAGGTCGCCGATCTGGCCCGGATCGCGAGCGGCTGGCCGCCTCTCATCCCTCCCGGGCGTCGCTTCAGGTCAAATAGCTCAGCGTTCGAGGAACTTGCTTGAAAAGCATCTTTGTGGGGAATCTTTCGTTCAGCACGACGGAGGACGAGATTCGCAGTTTGTTCGAATCCTATGGGACGGTGGATCGGGTAAGCATCATCACCGACCGCGATACCGGACGTTCCCGCGGTTTCGCCTTCGTGGAAATGGGGAACGACGAGGAGGCGGCGGCCGCAATCGCCGCCACCAACGGCGGCAGCTTGAGCGGCCGCACGCTTAACGTAAACGAGGCGCGGCCGCGGGCCGAGCGCGGCCCGGGCGGACCGCCGCGGGGCAACTTCTCCCGCGGGGGACGCGACTCGCGAGGCGGAGGGCGGGCCGACGACTACCGCGGCCATGCTCGCCAGCCGCGCGAACCGCGCTGGTAAACACAAACCTGATTCGGATCGGGGCCTGCCTTTGGGGCGCTTGCGCGCCTCCGAGCGGGCCCTTTTCTTTGCCAGCGTCGTTCGCGGCAGCAGGAACTCAGATATTTTTGTGCTTGACCGCACTAGGCGTTCCGGCCTAATTTGATGGGTTGCCAGGCGTGGCTGGAATTGCGGGAAGAGCTGAAGCCGAAGCCGGTCGCCACCCATTATTTTTGATCGCTTCGCATTACTCATTCCCGGCCTCATTCCATCCCGTGCCAACCGGCGCTTTCGCTCCGGCTCGCCGCTTTCCGGCTGTTCCTGGCTCGTGCTCGCGCTGAAAGGCGCGGGATCTGCAATGCACTTTCATGCGGGCGTGAACTCCCCGCCGCGGGCGGAGCGCCGCGCGGGAGTGTGCGGGAACCGCAGGCCAAGGAAACGGGATGAATCTCGCGAAGGTCCGGGAGCAGTGGCGCATTGTGCTGCTGGTGGTGATTTTGCTGGGGCTGGGAGGATGGAAGTTCCTGGCGATATTTTCCAATGTCGGCTATTCGCCGGCCCAGCCGATCCCCTTCAGCCATAAGCTCCATGCCGGCATCAACCACATTCCGTGCCAGTACTGCCATGCCGGGGTGGAGCGCGCCAGCCAGTCGCCGATTCCCGGGCTGAACGTCTGCATGGGCTGCCACTCGGTGGTGGACAACCAGAAGCCGGTCATTCAAGAGATCGCCAAGGCATACAACTCGAACCAGCCGTTTCATTGGGTGCGGCTGTACCATGTGCCGGAGTTCGTGAAGTTCCGGCACTCGCCGCACATCGACGCCGGCATCGCTTGCCAGACCTGCCACGGCCCGATCCAGAGCATGGACCAGGTGGTGGAGACGCACCAGTTCGCGATGGGCGAGTGCATCAACTGCCATCGCCAGCAGGACTATTTGCCGCCAGCGGCGGAACGCATTCACCGCGATTATCAGCTCAGCGAGTTCCACGGCCACCCCGTGAACGCGCCCACGGACTGCAACACGTGCCACAACTAAAGCCGAACCCGGACGATGCCGCGGCCGCCAAGCCGCGGGTTTGGACCACGCTGGAGGAGTACGAAGGGCGGGTCGAGGAGCTACGCGGCCGCGAGTTCAAGTCGGATCCGCGGCCGGCGCAGCCGGGCCTGCCGCCGATCCTCGGGCAGCCGGCGGCGGCGAGCGGCGCGACCGACAAGGGACTGGACCGGCGCGATTTCATGAAGTGGTCCACGGCGGCGCTGGCCTTGGCGACCGCCGCCTGTTCGCGCAAACCGGTGCATTACCTGGTTCCCTACACCAACCAGCCGGAGAATTTGTTGCCGGGGGTGAGCGAGTACTACGCCTCGACCTGCCGCGAGTGCGCGGCGGGGTGCGGGATCATCGTCAAAACACGCGACGGGCGCCCGATCAAGGTGGAGGGCAACCCGCTGCATCCGCTGAACCAGGGCACGGTTTGCGCCCGCGGGCAGGGGGTATTTCTCAACCTCTACGATCCGGACCGGCTGCCGGGGCCGC
>JBOGKX010000091.1:0-1375 GCA_050746125.1 Terriglobales bacterium
CATCCGTGACACACGTGCCCTGATGCTCTACGAACTGCACCATGCGGGGCGGTGGTTATCCTGCCTAGAGGCCAACTCAGCCCACACACCCTACGCGACCGAGGCCGTGACCCTGCTCGGAAGGCCCCCCAAAGCGGCTGAGTCGGCTTTGGAGGGCCTTCCACGACCCGCCCGTAAGTGTCCGGTGTGTGGTTGGGACATTCCTGCTGACGACTGGCACGTGGTCGAATGGTGGAAAGGGGTGCCAGTCCCAGCTACCGCGTATGGCATCTCGGACCGCTATGACCTGGTGCCCGCTCCGACGAGGTGGGGGCTCTGAGCGAGTCGTCCGTCTCGGGCCACCCCGTCTGGCTAGGTGCGGGGGCGCGGCACTGCGAATGGGCGACCTGCCGTAAGTGCGGTCAGCGTCACCGCTTTCACCGCTCCTGGCTCCGAAAGGAGGGCCCAACCTGCGCCTCGTGTCAAGCCAGTATCGCGTCTACCGAGTCTCAGTCTATCGACAGGTATTTATCTGACTAACGCCATGTGGTTACCGAGGCACACCGTGAACGACCATGGGAACACCGAGCGAACACCGAAGCCGAACCCCGCCGAACTGATGGCGACGTGCGATTATTGCCAGAACCCCGCGGGTGACGGGATAGCGCGCGACGTACCCGCTACGATGGTGCGATGGGATGCGATGGCGGATGCACCCACCGCCGTATGCGATGCGTGCGGCGCCCTCGACAATTACGTCTTCGAGGAGTGTCTATCCGACGCGGCGCTGTCCCTCATAGATGCTCGCGAGGCGGAACTCGGCCTATGACCTCGCCGACCCCCGCCGAATTGATGGCCGAGGCGCGGAAGATGGTCGCGGAGTATCGCGTCGGCCGCGCCGCCGCCGCCGCCAAGCGCGCCGCCGAGTGCTCCGCCGAGTGCGCCGCCTCCCTCGCCGTAATCGTCGCCGCCGACGCGGTTGCCAAGCGCCATTCGCCCGCTTGGTGGGCCGCCCGCAACGAGGCGTGGGAATGAGCGCCCCCAAGACCCCCGCCGAACTGATGGCGATTGCGAAGCGGAAGGTCGCGGAGTATCGCGTCGGCCGCGCCGCCGCCCCCGCCAAGCGCGCCGCCCTCGCCGTAGTCGTCGCCGCCGACGCGGTTGCCAAGCGCGATTCGACCGCTTGGTGGGCCGCCTACAACGTGGCGTGGGAATGAGCGCCCCCAAGACCCCCGCCGAATTGATGGCCGAGGCGCGGACGAAGGTCGCCGCATATCGCGGCTACGCCCTCGCCGCCGCCGCCGCCCGCGCCGCCGCCGAGCGCGCCGCCGACGCCGCCGACGCGGTTGCCAAGCGCGATTCGACCGCTTGGTGGGCCGCCTACAACGTGGCGTGG
>JBOGKX010000092.1:0-1500 GCA_050746125.1 Terriglobales bacterium
CCTGGGCTGAAGGTGGATTTTCAGCGGGTTTTCTATTGCGCGGCGGTCGACTTGCGCGGCGCGCAGGCCTGGGCAGACGATTTCAGCCGCAGCGCCGACGATTTGGTGCTGCTTTGGACGCGGCTCCGCCATCGGCGGTCCGTTGTTCGGCGCACGCAAACGCGAAAATGGCACGCCCGTGGTCAGGACGTTTCGGGAATGGCGCCTCCTTCCTGGATGATGTGGGCGCAACGCTCGCGGATCGCCGCGAACATGTCCAGCATCGCGGCGCTGATTTTCAAGACCAGCTGCCGGCCATGGCGGACGATCTTGCCCGCCGTCTGAAACAACCGCCAGCGCACGGTCTGCACTTGCGAACGCTCCCATCCGCTTCCCAGCGCATGGCGGCGAAAGCCGAGATACAGATTGTAAGCCAAGACGCCGATGGCAAAGAACACGGCGTTGGCGTGAAACGATCCGCAGGGCATGGACTCAATGCCAAAGCCGATCTTCAGATCCTTGATGCGGTTCTCGCTGGCCTCGCCGCGTTTGGAATACCATTGCATCGTCGCCGCCGCGTCTTCATTCGCCCGATTGCTGGCGATGGCGTGAGTGCGCCAGGGCGACTTGTCCTCGAACAGATCCTGTTCGCGCGGGCGGCGCATGACGATCAATCGGAACGCCTTGTCGGTCTTGTTCATGCAATGCACCGTCTCGGCGATTTCGCCGTCGCGAAACCTCTTCCAATCGCCTTCGGGAATGGCGGCGATCGCCGCTTTCACCGCCGCGTCCTGATCGGCGCCGATCGCGAACACCTTGCCGGTCTCCTCGCACCAGTTGAAGATCGCCGCCTGATAAGCCGCGCTGTCGGCGCGCACAGCGGTGATCTTCGTGGCCTTCGGCATGTTGCCCTCGCAGGCTTGCAAAAACTCGAGATTGCGCGCCGCCGGCGCCACGTTGCCCTCGCGAAACTCTGCGCCGACAACAAGGCTGAGTTCGGCAACGTGCCCGACCATCGGCATGTAGCCTTTCTCGCCCTTGTAGGTGTACTGCGCCTCGCGCTTTTCCGCCACGATCTGCGTCGCGTCGATGTCGAGCGTGGAGTGCGCGCCCGCATCCTGCCGCAACAAGCGGCGAAAGACGCTGCGGTTCACCCGTTGCAACCCGGCCAGCCCGGCGGCCGCACTCTCGCCGGCGCCCATGCGCCGCAGCCAATCGCCAGTGGCGTCGCTGCTCGGCATTTCGTCGAGTTGAAGCAGAGCGCGCAGCCCCGCGTCGTTACGCAGCACCCGCAGATCCTCCAGTGTCCGCCCGCCGCCAGCCAGCATCACAACCAGCGGCAGGACATGAGCCGAAGGGTCGTATCCCGCTGCGCTGCCGGGACGGGGCAGTTCATGGTCGATCAGGCCGGCCACGCCCATTGCGCGAAGATATTCGCCGAACAGCGCCAATCCGCTCTGCGCCGTCAGTGATTCGTCGCTCGCCGCCAGCTTGAACGGCAGCACCGTCTGCGACGCCCCC
>JBOGKX010000093.1:0-1478 GCA_050746125.1 Terriglobales bacterium
CGCTGGCCATCTCCGGGATTGCCGCCGACGGTGACTTCACCGAGGCCAACAACTGCGGCGCCAGCCTCGCCCCCGGCGCCGTCTGCGGCATCAGCGTCACCTTCACGCCCAGCGCCGCTGGCGACCGCACCGGGACGCTGACCGTCACCGACAACGCCGGTGACTCGCCCGAAACCGTCGCCCTCAGCGGCGCGGGCGCGGTGTCGCCGCCCGTAATCACCACCATCGCCGGCGGAGGCGTCCGGAACCTGCCCGCTACCAGCACCGCAGTCGGGCTTTCAGAGGCGCTGGCGTACGACGCGGCGGGTAATTTGTTCGCCGGCACCGAATTTCGCCAAGTTCTCAAGGTCAGCCCGAATGGGCTGGCCTCGTTGTTTGCCGGCAACGGAGTGAACGCCGATACGGGCGATGGCGGCCCTGCGGTAGCCGCCGGAATCGGGGACATCCGCGCTCTAGCCGTGGATCCCAAGGGTGACGTGTTTATTTCCGCTTCCGGCGTCGTACGCGAGGTTACGCCCGACGGCAAGATCACGACTTATGCCGGAGTTTTCGGCAAAATTGGCTTCAGCGGCGACGGCGGTCCTGCCGCGCAGGCGATGTTGGACGATCCGTCGGGCCTCGCGGTGGATGCGGCCGGGGATCTGTTCATCGCCGACTATGAGAATCAACGCGTACGCGAGGTCAATGCCTCGACCGGCGTCATCACCACATTTGCAGGCGACGGTCAAAATATTTCGGCCAATTCCTCCTTCGGCGACGGGCCGACTACCTCCACCCCCATCGGCTACCCACAGGGGATTTCCGTTGACCAAGCCGGCGATGTGTTCATTTACGCCAACGACTATGTCGGAGCACTTGAAGTGCCGGCCGGTTCGCCCGACATCATCGCCACATCACAGTTTCTTTCTCCACTAATGGCCTCCGACGCGGCCGGCTCCCTCTATAACGCGTTTAGCACCGACTTCCGGGGGGGCGGGAACGTCGGCGGGGAGGTATTGGGAGGGAACTACGACCCGGGTAGCCCGTCCGGGTACCAGTTCCAGGCCGGCGGCGGCAACACACCTCTGCCGACGGCGCTGGGCGGACCCGCCACGGCGGCCTTCTTCAACAGGGTCACTGCGATTTCGGTGAGCGCCGGCGGGGTGGTGACGTTCGCCGCAGACAACTATATCCTGCGTGTGGACAGCAGCGGCAATCTCCAAGCCCTCGCAGGCAACGGCAGCGCCAGCGACTCGCTCGACGCCTCTCCCGCGCTCGACAACTCGTTTTTCGGATACGACTTGGCGCGGGATGCGGCCGGCAACCTCTATATCGCCGATGCCTCCGGCCTCCGGGTACGGGAGTTGGTCGTCGCGACCGGCGACTTGATCACGGTAGCCGGCAACGGGACGTTCCCGTCGTCCGGCCCCGGCGGCGGCGATGGCGGCCCCGCCACGCAGGCGCAGGTGTCGCCGCGAGGCTTGGCCTTCGATGCCGTT
>JBOGKX010000094.1:0-11244 GCA_050746125.1 Terriglobales bacterium
CCGTTGCTGGCATCGCTGCCGACCGACAACGTGCCGCTGGCGGTGCCGCTCGTCGTGGGAGCAAACCTCACCGGCAGCGTCGCGCTCTGGCCCGCCGCCACCGCCAGGGGACGCGCCGGCGCGCCGCTCCCCAGCGCGAACCCCGCGCCCGTTACCGTGGCTGCGGAGATCGTCACCGTCGCCGTGCCGGTATTGGTCAGCACCACGCTACCCGTCGCGCTCTGGCCCACTTGCACGCTGCCGAAGCTCACGCTCGCCGAGACGGGCGTGAGCGGGCCCTTTGCCGGTCTAGGCTTCCCCCTACCGTGCAGCACCACGGCTACGGGCCCCGTGGTGGTGTCGCTGGCGACCGAGAGCGTACCGCTGGCGTCCTGGACGGCTTGCGGCGCAAACACCACCGCCAGCGACGCCGTGGTGCCCGCCGCGAGGGTGAAAGGCGTGCTGGGCGGATTGGCGAGACCGAAACCACTGCCGGTCATCGTCAGTTCTGAGACGGTGACGTTCACCTGGCTCGGATTGGTCAGCACGACTGCCTGGGTCGCCTGACTGCCCACTTCGACATCGCCGAAGGCGACGGCCGTTGGCGCTGCGCTCAGACTCGCCGCCGGCGGTGCCGCCGCCGTGGTGGACATTACGCTGGCCTGCCCGCCACAACCCGCCAAAGTTAAGCTCAAACAAAATGCCGCGCCCGCCACGGCCCAAAGACCAATGTACTTCCGCAAGGATTTGCTCATCTCTGCTCATCTCGACGCCAACTGATCGCAAGGGCAGTGACCAGCCGTCCCTTGCGTCGTGCTCGCGCTAAAAAGCCGACGAGAGTCGCAACCTTTGCGAATGGGAGTGCACGGGCAACGCCAGACGGGTAATTCCAGTCACGCCAACGCGCGCGCCTCGCGGCTGGACAGTCAGGCAGGGACCATCGGCGTTACCTTTCGCGCCGCGTGGCCCCGGCGCGCGGACCTCCGCATGCCGCACCTTCAGCCGGGGCGCGGACAGGCCACGGCCGGGTTCGCGCGGCGCGGCCGCGGCCTCCGATCACCCTTGGGACACCGTAAGCGAGAGCTGAACCGCGCTGCGACTGAGGCAGTTGCGATAAGCCGACTTCGTGCAGTGCGGGACGCAGGCCGAAGTCGATGAGCTTTGGGACAAGGTCTCCGCGGGGCGACGAAGTAGCAGTGCGGCTGGCTACAGGACAAGGTCGGCGTGTCGCGCCCCGTGCTTGTACCCGGAGCCTTCCCGGTGCCCGCTGCCTGCTGCCTGCTGTCCGCTGCCCGGCGTCAAATTGCGTTGTGCGTCGCCCATCGCCTTTACCTGAGGTCCCCTCGTGCCCGGTGCCCTCGCTGCCCGGCGCCTGTTCCCCCGCTTCCCGTCCGCTACCCCCTACGCCCTACCCCGCCAGGCAACCCTCTCCGCCGTCCTCCGCATCCACTCACTTGTAAGCCTAAATGACTGGCTCACGTGACTGCCCCTTGGGTCACCACGCCGATGGAGGGTTCTCATGGCTTCGCCTGCTCCCCGTCTTGTCACTCCGGCCGCCCCGGCCGACACCATAACCGCCCCGCCGGCGCCCGCCGCCGCCGCCGTCCGTGAGACAAACTTTTCGCCTTCGCCCGGCCAGCTCCGGCTCCTCGAAGCCCTGCAAAATCTTGAGGATGTCTCGAGCGTGCAGGAGCTCTGCACGCAGAATGGTGTCTCACGCGCCAGCTTCTACCGCTGGCAGCGCGACCCGCAATTCCGACTCTGGCTTTCCACCCGTATGGGGGAGGCTCTGCACGTCTCCGCCATCACCCTCGTCGTCGGCGCCCTCAACGCCGCCCTCAATGGCGATAACCGTATGCAGATGGCCATGCTCAAGTTCGCCATCAACCCCAATGGTTTGGCCGGCTTCATCGCCTTCACCACTCAGGGATCCGACGCCCTCGCCGTCGCCCAGCAGCGCCTGGGGGGCCCGCCAGCGGCATCGGATGAAACGCCGCCCGAGCCCGAACTCGTGCCGGAATCCGCCGCCGCGCCCGCCGCCGCGCCCGACCAGCCGCCCGCCAGCGTTCTCAGCGCCACCTTCCGGCTGCTCAATCAGGTGCGCGAGCCGAAGGAAAGTCATCTCCACCAGGCCCGCCGCGCCGCCCTCTTCGCCCGCTATATGGATGAAATCGCCGTCCGCCTGCCGCACCAAGCCGCCTGGCGCGCCGCCGTCGACGCCACCGACTCCGCCGCCCCTCCGGCGCCTGGTGCCCGGTGCTCGGTGCCCATCAACCCCGAGCCATGACTTTTATCTGCGATTCCTAATCGCTTTCGACTAGGGCGCCGCCGCGCTCGGCGCACTACACTAGCGCCACGCAAGCGCTCATGAACAGACCGCCGACCTCGTTTTTAATCCTTCTCTTTGCCGCCGCCCTGAGCGCGGCGCTGCTGCTCGCCTTTCCCGCCGCCAACCTGGTCTTCGTCGCCGTCGTCTTTCTGCATGCCGGCCTGGGCCTGGCGCTCGTGGTCGCCGGCGTTGCCGCCTGGCGCGCCTGGCGCCGGCAAGCGGCAGCGCGCTCGCCGCTGCTCGCCGCATTCTGGCCGGTGCTGGCGCTGGCCGCGCTGGCCGGCCTCTATCTCCTCGTCCGCGGCAATACTCACCAGCACATCGTCGAGCGCTGGATCCACGCCGGCTTGGGCGCGGCGGCGCTGCTCTTGCTGGCCGTCTGGGCGCTCCGCGCCGCCGGCCTGCGCGCCGCCCGCCGCTGGATCGTCGCCGGCACCGCCGCCGCCATCCTTATTCCCGCGATCGTCGTGCCTTGGCGCCGCTACCATCCCAATCCGCGCTACGTCATCGCCAACCGCGTTGACGGCTACCCCTCGATGGCGTCCGAGGACGGCGGCCGCGGCCCGTTCTTTCCCTCGAACGCCCACACCATCTCCGCCAAAGGCGTGCACGACGCCTTTTTGCCCGAGAAGTTCTTCGAAGCCTCCCAGAGCTGCCAGCGCTGCCATCCGCAGATCTATCGCGAATGGCGGAGCTCGATGCACCACAACTCCTCGTTCAACAATCAGTATTACCGCGCCTCGATCGAATACATGCAGAACGTGGATCGCGGCACCCACGAGAGCCAATGGTGCGCCGCCTGCCACGACCCGGCGGTGCTCTTCACCGGCAAGTGGAAGACGCCCATCAAGGAGCAGATCCATACCCCGGCGGCGCAAGCCGGCCTCGGCTGCATGTCGTGCCACGCCGTCGTGCACGTGCAAAATACGCTCGGCAACTCCGGCTTCACGCTCTACGATCCGCCCCTCGACGCGCTGGTCGAAAGCGACAACCGCGTCGTGCGCGTCGCGCACGACGCCGCCCTCTATCTCGAGCCCGCCCCCCACGACCTGACCTTCCTCAAGCCCTTCCACACCCGGCAGACGGCGCGCTTCTGCTCGGCCTGCCACAAAGTGCACATGGACGTGCCGGTGAACCATTACCGCTGGGTGCGCGGCTTCGACGAATACGACAACTGGCAGGGCAGCGGCGTCAGCGGCCAGGGCGCGCGCTCCTTCTATTACCCGCCCCACCCCGTCAACTGCGCCAATTGCCACATGCCGCTGGTGCGCTCCAACGATCCGGCCGCGGAAAACGGCTTCATCCATTCCCATCGCTTCGCCGCCGCCAACACCGCCGTGCCCTTCGCCAACCGCGACCAGCGCCAGCTCCAAGACGCGGAGAATTTCCTCAAAGGCGCGGTCTCGACCGACATCTTCGCCATCGCCCGCGAGCAGGGCGCGGCGCGGTTCGTCCGGCCCGGCGCCACGCAGGCCGTCGCTACCGAGACCAATTTCGCCCAGGGCGAGGAAAGCGGCGACTTCTCCGCCCCCGCCACTTTGCGCCGCGGCGGCAGCTTCCGCGTTATCGCCCCGCTCGACGAGACCCGTCCCACTGTCAAGCCCGGCGACTCGCTGCGCGTGGATGTGGTCGAGCGCACCGTCCGCCTCGGCCACTTCTTCCCCGGCGGCACCGTGGATGCCTTCGACGTCTGGCTCGAGTTCAAGGCCACCGACGGCAATGGCCGCCCCTTCTTCTGGTCGGGCGGTCTCGAGCCCGACGGCCAAGTCGAGCCCAGCGCCCACTTCTACCGCTCGCTCGCCATCGATACTCACGGCAATCCCATCGACAAGCGCAATACCTGGACCGGCCACGCCACCGTTTACGTCCACCTTATTCCCCCCGGCGCCGCCGACACCGTCCACTTCCGCGTGCAGATTCCGCGCGGCGTCAAAGGCCCCATCACCTTCGACGCCAAGCTGAATTACCGCAAGTTCTCCTGGTACTACAACCATTTCTCCTACGCCGCCGCTATTCATCCCGGCCGCTTCAGCCTGCTCTTCGACGACCGGCCCATCACCTTCGACGCCTCCACCGCCGACGTCTCGGGCAAGATCAAGGCCATTCCCAAGCTGCCCATCGTCACCCTCAGCGAAGACAAAGTCGTGCTCAATGTCGGCTCGGCAACCGCCGCCACCGCGCCCGCCACCGCCACGCGGCGTGACCGCACCCGCTGGAACGACTACGGCATCGGCTTGCTGCTGCAAGGCGATCTCACCGGCGCCGAAGCCGCCTTCCGCCGCGTCACCCGGATCGCGCCCGATTACGCCGATGGCTGGCTCAACGTCGCCCGCGTGCTGGTGCAGGAAGGCGAAACGCAGGCCGCCGTGCCCTTCCTCGACAAGGCGCTCGCCCTCGCCCCCGGCTTGCCTCGCGCCATTTACTTCCAGGGCCTGGTGCGCAAGGCCGCCGGCGATTATCCCGGCGCCATCGCCGACCTCGAGCGCACCGCGCGCGCTTTTCCCAACGATCGTGTCGTGCTCGACGATTGGGGCCGCCTGCTCTTTCTCGAGCGCCGCTATCGCCAGGCCATACCCGTGCTCTTGCGCGCTACCGCCATCGATCCGGAAAACGTCGAGGCCCACTACAACCTCATGCTTTGTTATCGCGGCGCCGGCGATCTCGCCGCCTCGCGCCGCGAGCAGGCCCTCTACGAGCGCTTCAAAGCCGATGAGGCCTCGCGCGCCCTGCTCGGCAGCTATTTGAGGACGCATCCCTACGACAACAACGAGCGCCAGCCCATCCATGAGCATGACAACGCCCTGGCGCTGATCGAGGGCCGCGCCTCGCCCTTGGCGCGCGCCGCTCGCCCGCGGCGCCCGCCGCGGCCCGCCGCCGGAAACGCCGCGTCCCCGCCCGCTGCGAGCGGCGCCAGCCGGCCGTAATGCCCCGACCTTATACTTTGGTGCTTAGATGAAACGCCTCTCGCTTGCGCTCGTCCTGTGCGCCGCTGCCCTCGCCGCCGGCTGCCATCGCTCTCCCCCCTCCGCCGCCGCCGCGCAGCCCGCCGCCGCGCCCCAGCCTTCCCGCTCGCCCCGCTTCGTGGATGTCACCGCCGCCGCCGGCATTCGCTTCCTCCACAACACCGGCGGCTTCGGGCAAAAGTACCTGCCCGAAACCTTGGGCTCGGGCGTCGCATTCCTCGACTACAACAACGACGGCTGCCAGGACATCCTGCTGCTCAACGGCCAGGACTGGCCCGGCCACCCCACCGCGCGGCACGGCGAAACCTTAAAGCTTTACCGCAACAATTGCGACGGCACCTTCACCGACGTCACGCGCCAAGCCGGCCTGGCGATTCCCATGTACGCCATGGGCGTCGCCGTCGGCGACTACGATAACGACGGCTTCGACGATCTCTACATCACCACCCTCGACGGCGGCCGCCTGTTTCACAACGACGGCCACGGCCGCTTCACCGATGCCACCGCCCGCTCCGGTATCAAGGGCTATCCCTTCTCGACCAGCGCCGCCTGGCTCGACTACGACCATGACGGCCGCCTCGACCTCTTCGTCGATCACTACGTCCAATGGTCGCCGGCCACCGACATTCGCTGCACCCTCGACGGCGTGCACAAGAGCTACTGCACGCCCGAGGCCTATCATGGCGCCAGCCCCCGTCTCTATCACAACGACGGCCACGGCCATTTCACCGAGGTCACCAAGCACGCCGGCATCTATGACCCCACGAGCAAAGGCCTCGGCGTCACCGTGCTCGACTACGACAACGACGGCTGGCCCGACATCTTCGTTTCCAACGACACGCAGCCCAACAAGCTCTATCACAACCTTCACAACGGCACGTTCAGCGAGCAGGCGGTCTCGGCCGGCGTGGCCTTCAGCGAAGACGGCGTGGCGCGCGGCGGCATGGGCACCGATGCCGCCGACTACGACGGCAGCGGCCGCTTCAGCCTGATCGTCGGCAACTTCTCGAACCAGATGCTGGGCCTCTATCACAACGAGGGCCACGGCCTGTTCGTGGACGTCGCCCCCAGCTCCGCTGTCGGCCAGTCCAGCCTGCTCTCGCTCTCTTTCGGCACCTTCTTCTTCGACTACGACCTCGATGGCGCGCCCGACATCTTCGTCGCCAACGGCCATCTCGATCCCGACATCGCCACCGTGCAGCCGCGCGTGCACTGGGCCGAGTCGCCGCTGCTATTCCGCAATGTCGGCGGCGGCAAATTCGACAACGCCATCGCCCAGGTCGGCCCCCAGTTGGGCCGCCCCATCGTGGCCCGCGGCGCCGCCTACGGCGACTTCGATCTCGACGGCACCCCCGATCTGTTGATCGCCACCAACAACGGCCCCGCTTATCTCTACCTCGATACCGGCGACGGCCGCCACGCCTTACGCCTGCGCACCGTCGGCGTGAAGAGCAATCGCGACGGCATCGGCGCGCGCGTGCGCGTGCGCGTCGGCGACCGCTGGCAAGAAACGGTGGTCAAAAGCGGCTCGAGCTATCTCTCCGCCAGCGAGCTGCCCCTCACCTTCGGCCTGGGCGCCGCCAACCGCGCCGACGCCATCGAGATCCATTGGCCGAGCGGCGCCGTGGATCGGCTCGCGAACGTCGCCGCCGGCCAGTTCGTCACCGTCACCGAGGGGCGCGGCATCACCGCCCGCCAGCCGCTACGCGCTCCCGGTTGGGACTGGGCTAAGCTGAAGGTGCATGCCACGCCGTGACGCCGCGACGCGGCAGCTTCTAACCAACGGAAACATTTGGCAAGGAGGCGGGGAGTGGGCGCCCGCCGCCGCCGTCGACGCCGGCCATTTCTTGGCCGTGGGAACGGAGCGCGACGCCTCCTCCGCATTGGCCGTAGGCGGCGGCGATTTCGAGCGCTGCGATTTGGCCGGCGGTTATCTAGTGCCCGGCTTCGTGGATGCCCACATGCATCCGCTCTTCGGCGCCGTCTTTCAAGAAAGCGGCATCCCCTTGCGCGATGCCGCCGGCAACTTCTTTAACATGCCCGCCGCCGTCGCGGACGCCGTCGCCGCCGCCCACGCCACCGCGCCGCCGGGCGAATGGCTCGTCGGCTACGGATGGAATCCGTCGCTCCGCGCCGATCCGCTCTTCGCGCGCGAATGGCTCGATCGCGCCGCCCCAGGCCGCCCCGTCTATCTGCTCAGCCTCGACGCCCACTTCTCCCTCGCCAGCAGCGCCGCGCTGGAGCGCATCGGCGAGTTGCGCTATCCCGCCGACAGCGGCCAGATCCCGCTCGACGCCCGCGGCCGCCCGCTCGGCTTGTTCCTGGAAACGCCGCAGTTCATCGCCTCGCTGCGCGTGCTCGCCCTGCTCCCCTTCGAATTCAAGGCCGCCGCCTTCGCGCGCTTCCAGTCGCAAGCCCTGGCCGCCGGCCTGACGGCGATCACCGACATCGTCGGCGACCTCGAAATGCTGCGCTTCTACGCCCGCCTGCTGGGCGCCGGGCAGCTGCGCTTGCGAGTTCAAGTAAGCCCTTATGGGCCGATGGATAACCGGCGGGAAATGGCGGAGTTCCTGGCAAACGAAAAGATCGACCCCGCGCGCCTCGCCTTGGGGCCGGTCAAGTACCTGCTCGACGGCACGCCGGGCAATCACAATGCCGCCTGGTTCCAGCCCTACGCCGACGAGCCGGGTACATCCGGTTTTCTCACCATTGCTCCCGACGCGCTGGCCGCCGCCGTTCGTCGCGCGGTGCGCGGCGGCTACGATCTCGCCTTGCATGCCGCCGGCGACCTTTCGGTGCATGTCGCGCTCGACGCCATCGAGCGCGGCGCCGCGCCCGCTTCCGGCCACGGCGCGCGCCTGCGCGTCGAGCATTTCGACAACGTCACGGCCGAGGATCGCGCGCGCTTGCCGGCGCTCGCTCGCCTCGGGCTGGTGGCCAGCATCCAGCCCACTCATTTCCATCCCGTCTATGTGGCCACCATCGAGCGCGTCCTCGGCCCCGAGCGCATGCGCCACGAATATCCCCTCGCTTCCCTGCTGACCGCCGGCTTGCCGCTGGCCCTCAACTCCGATTGGCCGGCGGCGATGACCTTTGCGCCCCTGGCCAATTTGCGCGCCGCGTGCGAGCACGGCGCTGAGGCGCTAGCGCCCGCCGCCGCCCTCGACGCCCTCACCGCCGGCAACGCCTACGCCGCCCATTGCGAATCGAGCTTGGGCCGGATCGCGCCCGGCTACCTCGCCGACGCCGTTTTGCTCGATCGCAACCCATTGGCTTCCTCTACCGCCGACCCCCGCATCCTAGCCACCTGGATTGGCGGCGATCTCGTCTGCGGCGCATTGCCCTCCCTCCGGCCTGTTCGCGGCAGCTAGCCAGAACGCATGGCTTCGCCCCCCAGCTCTTCGCCCGCCCTCGCGCCGGCCGTGCCTTCCCGCCCCGCCGCCAACCCGCGCTGGCAGGCGCTGACGCCGGCCGAATGGGGGCTGCTCGCCTACCTGGGCTATTGCGAGTTGCTGCTCATCGCGCTCCCCCTCACCACCGGCGCCGTGGACTGGCTGCTGCTGGACGGCGGCTTGGTCGCCGCCATCGTCGCCTTGCACGTCTGGGTCGCGCGCCTCCGCCCCGGCGCCAGCGCCTTCGCCGCCGACGTTTTCCGCCACGCCTTTGCTTTATTCTTCGTGCTGCCGTTCGCCTACCAGCAGGCCGGCAGCTTCGGCACCCGCTTCGTGCCGCTGCTGGAAAACCGCTTGCTCGCTTGGGATCGCGTTTTGTTCGGCATTAACTGGTTGTCGCGCCGCCCGCACGCCGCCGGCGGATGGGGCCTGGTGTTCGAAACCGCCTACCTCTCGAACTACGTCTTCATGCTGCTCACGCTGGTTCTCGGCGCCGCCTTGCCCTTCCTTCGCCGCCCGGCGGCAGCGACGCCGGCGGCCGGCCGGGATTGGAGCGCAGCGGCCGACGAGGTGCGCGCGCTGGTCGGCGCCATGGTCGTGGCCCTGCTGCTTTGTTACGCCGTCTTCCCCTTTTTCCCGGCCGTCACCCCGCGCCTGTATTTCCCCGCCTTGCGCCATGTCGGCGCCAACCCCCTCCAGGCGCTCAACTGGGCGCTGCTCGGCCGCTTTTCCATTCCTTACGGCATCTTTCCCAGCGGCCATGTGGCCGGCCCGGCCGCGGTCGGGGCCATGCTGGCGGCGCGGCGTTGGCGGGGCTGGGCAGTGTTATATCTGATCGCGGCGGCGCTAATTGCCGTCGCCACCGTTTACGGCAACTACCACTTCGCCAGCGATGCCGCTGCCGGCTTCGCTGTCGGCTTGCTCGGCTGCGGCCTGGTGCGGGCGCTCGCCGGGAAAGCGCCGTCGCCGGCCGCTCGGCCGGCCCGCGCCTTGGCCGCCGCCGGCGATGACGGCGACTAGCGCTCGCCCGGCCGGGTCGGCTCGATGCGCAGAACGTTGTTGAAGCGGTTGAAGTAATTGAAGACGCCGATCACCGCCGCAATCTCGATGACGCCGCCTTCGTCGAAATGGGCGCGCAGCGCGGCGAACAGTCCGTCGTCCACGCCGTTGGCATCGAGCGTCATCCGCTCGGCGAAGCGGAGCGCCGCTTTCTCGCTTGCTTCGAGCGGCAAATTCTCGAACTCCGCCAGGCCCGCCAGCACGCCCTCGCTCCAGCCCAGCCGCCTTGCCAAGGCGGTATGCGAAGCAAGTCAATAATCGCAATCGTTGAGCTGCGAGACCCGCACCGCCAGCAGTTCCTTGAGCTTCGCCGGCACCGAGCCCGCCGCCATCACGGCGCGGAAATGCGCCAGCATGGTGCGCAGCAACTCCGGCCGGTGGGCGGCGGTCCGGAACATGTTGGGCACGTTGCCGCGCTGCTGGAAGATGGCCTCGAGCGCCGGCCGCACGGACTCGTCGGCCTGGTCGGTCGGAATGCGGGAGATACGCATGGCGGTATGGGCCTAGGCGGCGGGAAAGCTGGCGATGGCGCGGGTCTCGTCGTCGTGGATGTCGAAAACCGTGTAGAGCTTGGTGATTTGCAGCAGATCGCGCACCTTGCGCGTCAAGTTGAGCAGCTTCAACTCGCCCCCCTCGCTGCGCACCGTGGTGAAGGCGCTCACCAGCTCGCCCAGCCCCGAGCTGTCGATATAGCTGACCTCGCCGAGGTTGACCAAAATCCGCTTTTCGTTTTGCGCCAGCAGTTGCCGGATGCTGTCGCGCAACTGCGTGCTGCCCTCGCCGAGCGTGATCCGCCCGCCGATGTCGAGGATCGTGACGCCGTCCACGCGGCGTGATGTCATCTTGATCATGGGATTCACTGCTCTGCCCACCGCGTCGCGCTCAGTGCGGATGCCGCTTGATCATGCGCACCTCCAGCCCGTCGCGGCGGCTGCGCAAGTCCACTTCGTCCATGAAGGCGCGTGCCAGGAAAATCCCCCGCCCCGACTGGCGCAGCAGATTGTCCGGCGCCAAGGGGTCGGGCAAGGTGCTGGTATCGAAGCCTTGCCCCTCGTCGCGCACCGCGATCACCAACGCTTTCGGCGAGAGCGAAAAATCCAAAGTGACCTTCTTGGCGGCATCCAGCCGATTGCCATGGGTGATGGCGTTGACGGTGATTTCCCGCACGGCCATGGCGATGCGGTGCTGCTCGTCTTCGTCGAAACCGGCCACGCGGGCCACTTCTTCGGCCGCGGATTCGGCGCGATCCACGTTCTCGATTCGGCTCTCGAGCACCAAGGCCCGATGCGTTGGCGTGATCAAGGCAGTCCGTCTGGTGCCGCCTCCGGCGAACGCGCCGGAGATTCCGGCCAGGGAGTGCGGTGCCGCAGCCTGGGATGCGCTTTGCCCCGGCGAGCACATTCCAAGGACGATTCAAGATGGCACGGCGCCGGGGGCGCTGTCAAACGGCCGCCAGCAACTCAGCGCCTCGGCGCGGCGGCCTGGCAGCGGGCCGCCGCGGCCCGCGCGCTCGCCTCGCGGC
>JBOGKX010000095.1:0-17726 GCA_050746125.1 Terriglobales bacterium
GCAGTTGCTGCGCGACGACGAGCCGCCGTGCCGCCGAGCCCGCCGCCGGCCCCGTCCATACGGCGGCGCGGACGTGCCGCCAGAGAGCCGTGTGGCCGTGGCGATCGCGCGCGTTCAGGTCCGCGCCGTGGGCCACGAGGAGGCGAATGGCCGCGGCATCGCTGGCGTCCATCAGGGCCGTGCCGCCGTCGGGGCCGCGGGCGTTAACATTAGGCGCCGCGGGCCAGCAGGTCGGCGATGATCGCCTCGCGATTCGCGCTCACCGCGTGCATCAGCGGCGGAACGCCGCCGTCGTCCGGTTCGTTCGCCAGTGCCGGATTGCCGGCAAGCAGCCGATCGAGCGCGGCGTCGTCTCCGCTCAGAACCGCGCGGCGTACCGCCGCAACCGCTGGATCCGGCGCTCGCCGCCGCGCCGAAAGCGGCTGTCGCCGGCAGCCGCTCCAAGCGGCGATGAGCAGAAGTGACAGCGCCGTGCCGCTAACGGCGACTAAAGCACGGTTTGCCGCTGCGGTCATGGTCCTAATTCTCCCACGGCACCTGGGAGGGGCGAGAACGGCGATGCCGCGCTTGTCGTGACCGGGCGGCCCTATCGGAGCGCGGCGGGAGGGGGCGGCGGCTCGGGGATGGCCTCGCCGTCCTTGCGCGGGTCGGAGGCGCCGAAGTTGACCCCGGTCGCGACATTGCGCTCGGTGGCTTGCCCGCCGCCGACTCGCGAGCTATAGGGACCGAGCACGCGAATCTGGTGGCCGCGGGCGGTGAGCTCGTCGCGCACGGAGGCGGGGATGCGGTCTTCCATATCCACGTCGCAGCCGTCGAAGCTGAGCTTGGTGAAACGCGGCGCTTCGAGCGCGGCCTGGATGTTCATGCCGAAATCCACGACGTTGGAGACGAACTGGGCGTGCGCCTGCGCTTGGTTGAAGCCGCCCATGATGCCGAAGGCGATGCGCTCGTCGCCGCGCTCCATGAAAGCGGGGATGATGGTGTGCAGAGGCCGCTTGTGACCCGCCACCACGTCGGGCGTTGCGGGCTCGAGATTGAAGAGCGCGCCGCGATTTTGCAGCGCGAAGCCGGTATCGCCGGCGACGAGAAACGAGCCGAAGGCCGAGTAATTGCTCTGGATCAGCGAAACCATGTTGCCCTCGGCATCGACCGCGGTCAGGTAGGTCGTGTCGCCGGGCCGCGGCGCCGGCACGCCGGGGGACACATGGCAGTTGGCGTGAGCCATGTCGATGAGGGCGGCGCGTTTTTTGGCGTAGTCCTTGGCCAGCAGGCCGGCGACGGGGATCCGGCTGAAGCGCGGATCGCCGACGTAGCGCAGCAGATCGGCGTAGGCCAGCTTTTTGGCCTCGATCATGACCTGCAAAGCGTCGGCGGTGTTGTGGCCGAAGCGCGCCAGTGGGAACTGTTCCATGATGTTCAGCATCTCGAGCGCGGCGAGGCCCTGGCCATTGGGCGGCAGCTCGTAAACGGTCCAACCGTGATAGGTGGTCGAGAGCGGCTCGACCCATTCGCTCGAATATTCGGCCAGGTCGGCGAGCGTCATCGCGCCGCCCTGGCGTTTCTCGAAGTCCACGATCTGGTGGGCGAGATCGCCTTGATAGAAGGCGTCGCGGCCGCCGGCGGCGACGGCGGCGAGCGAGCGCGCCAGCGCCGGATTGCGAAACACTTGGCCGACTTTCGGCGCCTCGCCATCGGGCAGATAGACGGCCGCCGCCGAAGGGCTGGGGCGAATGTCGGGGGCGGCGGCTTGCCAATACGCGGCCGCCCACTCCGGCACGGGAAAGCCTTTTCGGGCATAGAGAATCGCCGGCGCCAGCAGCTTGGCGAGCGGCAGGCGTCCGAAACGCGACGACAGCTTGGCCCAGCCATCGACCGCGCCCGGCACGGTGACCGTGTCAATGCCGTGGCTGGGCATGTGGCGCTCGCCCTTGCGATGAAAGTAATCGGGCGACCAGGCGGCCGGCGACCAGCCACTGGCGTTGAGCCCGTAGAGGCGGCCGCTCTTGGCCTCGTACACGATGGCGAAGAGATCGCCGCCCATGCCGTTCATCATCGGCTCGACCACGCCCATCACGGCATTGGCGGCGATGGCGGCATCCACGGCGTCGCCGCCCGCGGCCAAGATGCCGGCCCCGGCCTGCGCCGCCAGCGGGCTCTCGGCGGCGACGATGCCGTAGCGGGTCATCACCATCGAGCGGCCTTGCGAGCGGTCTTGCGCCGGCGCGCCGCTGGCTAAGGGAAAGGCGATCATGGCGGCGAGAGAGAGAACGAGCGAGACAGGACGGGACATAAAGTTCCAGACATGGTCGTGCGGACAGGGTCCAGCCATGATACTTCGCTGCCGCTCGGGCGGGCCTCGGGGCCGCGACTTTTTTCGCCGCCGCGGTTTATACCCTAGAAGGAGAACGCCCCATGAAATCGCAATCGCTCGGCCTGGCCGTTGTTGTGACGCTGGCTCTCGGCCTCGCCGCTGCCGCCCAAGACGCGCCCGCCCGGCCCGCCACCCCGGCGCAACGCACGCAGGCCCAGCAAAATCGCATTGCCAACGGCGTCAAGAGTGGAGAGCTGACCGCCGGCGAGACGAAGCGGCTGGAGCGCCGCGAAGCCGCCATCAACGGCGAGAAGCGCGACATGCGGGAAGACAACGGCGGCAAGCTGAGCGCCGCCGATCGCGCTCGCCTGAACCGGCAATCCAACGGGCTCTCGCGCAGCATCGCCCGCGATAAGCACAATGCCGCCACCGCCCGATTCGGCAACGGCCGCATCGGCCGGCGGCGCGAAAACCAGCAGGATCGGCTGGCGCAGGGCATCAAAAGCGGGTCGTTGACCCCCGGCGAGGCCTCGCGTCTGGAGAGCCGGCAGCAGCGCTTGAACCGCCAAACGCGCGACATGCGGGAAGACCAGGGCGGACATCTAAGCGCGGCGCAGAAGCGCGCCGTCAATCGCCGCCAGAATCGCGCCTCGCGCCAGATCTATCGCGCCAAGCACAACCGCCGCCGCCGCTAACCCAGCGCGGCCGCCTACTTCACGACGCGGAAGACAACGCTGTCGATGTCGCCGCCGCGGCCCGCGAGGTGGTGTTCGACGCGCCCGGACAGGTGATGGGCGTCGAGCAGCCGTTGCAGGGCCGCGGCCACTTGATCGGCCAGTCCGGGCTTGAGCAGCGGCAGTTCGCCGTGAAAGAGCGGCACCTGGCGCGCGGCGTCCTCCAGTTGCGCCTGGCTGAGGCCGGTGAAGCCGGCGAAGCGGGCCGGCACGAAGCGCGGCGCGTCGGTGAGATACCAATCGAGGATGATGGTGTTATAGGCCGGCACCACCATGGGCGAGACTTCGCTGAAGGCGCCGGTGTCGGCCAGGCGCCGCGCGGCGCGCTCGACGGCGGCGGCGCTGTAGGGCGCTCCGGAGCGCAGGCCGCTGGCAGCGATGACGTCATGGGCCGAGAAACGCCGCGAGCCGCGCACGTGCACTTCGGCAATCTTGCGTTGTCCCAGCAGCGGCAGCGCTGTCGCGACCAGCAGAGCGACCAGCGACAAGCCACGGGATTGGCGAAATGGCGACATCCCGTCCATTCTGCGCCTCTGGGCTCGGCCCGCCCAACGTTACCTAAAGAGTCGGTTGCCGCAAGGCGCTCGCGGCTAGCCGACTAATGGGTTGCGACAGCGCAGGCTCGGGAAACGGCTGAAATCACGGTCGGCGGTCCACAACTCGCGCACGCCGTGCAGATCGCAAAGCGCGGCGATATGAGCGTCGTGGACTAGGGCGCCGCGCACGGACCCGCCGATCGCGGAGGCGAGAAAGCGCTGCCAATAGCCGTCAACTTCGCCGAGAAACAACAGGTTGGCGGCGCCGCGCCAGCCTTCCAGCGCATCGAGTCCGGCTTGCAAGGGCGCCGGATCGCGGAACGTTCGCGGATTGGTGACAACCGCCAAAAATTCATGCACGCAGGGCCACGGAATCGCCCAGTCCTCCGGCCCCCCCGCCAACTTGCCCAGCTCGGCTCTCGCCGCTGAATGCCAGGGAAAATCGTCGCGAAACGCATAAACGAGGATATTGGTATCGACGGCAATCAACCTTTATCCCTTTCGTACGCGGCTTCGCGAAATTTGCTCCACGGCGCATTTGCGAACTCAGGGGTTAAACCGCTGCCGTGGAAAACGACCTGGCGAAAGCCCGATTTCCGGGGCCTTTCGTGCAGGGCGAGCGCGTGGCGCAGCCCCTGCTCGATTAGCTCGCGCACCGGGATGCCTTCCTTGGCGGCGACCCGCTTGGCTTGGCGCAGCAAAGCGTCCGGAATCTCGACCGTGGTCTTCACCCATATTTATGTATCACTCGATATGGGCAGATGTCAACCGCGCGGCACGGCTCTCCTTGGAGCATTGCTGTATTGCTCGGCGCTCGCGCGCTAGCGGGCGGCGGCGGCGGAGCGCTGCGCGAAGTCGCCGCGCGCCGCCGGCGCGCGCGGATGGCGGATACGGAACTCGCGCGCCAGCAGCGGCCAGATCGCCGGGTCTTCCATCCCCAGCCGCCAAGCCGAGATACCGGGCAGGCGATGGCGGCGCACCAGCGCCAGCTTGGCCTTGAGGCTGGCGGCATCTTCGTACCAGGTTTGCGCGCCGCCATCGGCGGCGGCGGCGATGAAATGGGTGTGGGTGGCGGCATCCCATTGCGCCGGGCCGCCGGCCAACAGTTGCGCGATGGTGTCGTAGGCGACCGAGTGTACTTTCCAATGCAAGTGCGCGTCGCCGGCGTTGTCTTGCGCGAAGGAGGCGGGCTGGGCCTTGCCGCTGGCGACCGGCGTCCACTGCACGCCGTAGATGGGAACGCCGAGCGAGACCTTGCGGGCGGGAATGCGCGCCAGCGCGTAGGCGAGCACCTTTTGCACCCAGTCGTAACCGGCCAGCGGCCCGGGGCCGGAGAAGCCGGCGTGCTCGGGATAAGCCATGATGCTGACGAAATCGGCGGCGCGGCCGATGGCGCGATAGTCGTACACGCCGCCCCAGTCGGCATAGCCGCCGGGCGCCGAGCCGAGCGCCGGGGCATCGCTGAGCCGGCCGACGACGGCGACGCTCAGCTTCAGACGATGGCGGTGAAAGGCGCGCGCGGCTTCGCGAAAAAAGGCGCTGAAACGCCGCCGGTAGGTGTAATGGATGTGCTCGTAGTCGAACTGAAAGCCCAGGTAGCCGTCGCGGCGGGCGTAGTAGATAAGGTAGCGGATGGCGCGGGCGCGCGAGGCCGGCGTATCCAAGACGGTGTGCATCAGCGGCTGGCTGAAGCCGCGATTGGTGACCAGCGGCATCAGCGCCACGTGATGGGCGGCGGCGATGGCGGCCACTTCCGGCGGCACTTGCCCGCCCACGAAACCTTGGGCGTCCATGGTGAAACACTGTGGCGCCGCGATGGAAACCTCATCGGCGTGGGCGCGAAAGCTGGCGATCGCGTCCGGCGTGTTGACCAGGTACATGACCGTCATGATGGCCGGCTTGGCGTGGGAGCGGCGGCGCTTGCCGGCGCTCGGAACGGCGGCGGCGATGGGCAGGGCGGTGGCGAACGCGGTCGAGACGGCCACGCCCCAGACGATCGAACGGCGGAGACTCATGCGCCTATTCTGACCCGCGCTGCCGTGCCGCGCCAAACGGAATCGCTCCGGCCCCGCCGCAAAAAAAACGGACAATCATGTAGAAAATGGCGAACCGGCTTCGACTTCCAGATAGCAAGCACCTAGCGGGTGCTGCCAACGAAAGGAGAACGGAGATGAAATACATTCTGCTGATGACCGGTACGAAAGCCGGAGTGGACACCTATCGCGCTTGGTCCAAGAAGGACATCGAGGGCCATTTCGCCGTCCTCAGAAACCTCAGCGCCGAGCTAACGGCCTCGGGCGAGTTCGTGGCCACGGAAGGATTGGCCGCGCCGCACGAGGCCCAGGTAGTGCGGGGCGAGAAGAACGGCCTGCCGATTACCGACGGCGTCTTCCCCGAGTCCAAGGAGTTCTTGCTCGGCTATTGGATCGTGGACGTGGAAACACCGGAGCGCGCCCACGCCATTGCCGCCAAGATTTCCGCGGCTCCCGGACCCGGCGGCGTGCCGACCAGCATGCCGATCGAAGTCCGCCGCGTCATGACCCACAACTCGGTCGAGTTGACGTAATGAACGCGGGTTTGAATGCCGCTTCCGAGCACCTGCTGCGCGCGCTGGCGCCGCAGGTGCTTGGCGCGGTAATGCGGCGATTTCGCGAGTTTGGCGCCGCCGAGGATGCGGTGCAGGAAGCCCTGATGGCCGCCGCCGTGCAATGGCCGCGCGAGGGTCTCCCCGACAATCCGCGGGGCTGGCTAATCCAGGTCGCCTCCCGGCGCATGTCCGATCATCTGCGCCGCGAGATGACGCGCCGACGCCGCGAAGCGGTCGCGGTCCGGGGATGGGAGGAGACCGCTCCGCCGCCGGCCGCCGGCGAAACGGAGCAGGACGACACGCTCATCTTGCTGTTCATGTGCTGCCATCCCGCTCTGACTCCATCTTCCGCCATCGCGCTGACGCTGCGGGCGGTGGGCGGCTTGACCACCGGCGAAATCGCCAGCGCGTTTCTGGTTCCCGAGGCCACCATGGCGCGGCGGATCAGCCGCGCCAAGCAAAGCATCAAGAGTTCCGGCATTCCCTTTGCGCTGCCGACGGCGGCGGAGCGCGCCGAGCGCTTGCAAGCCGTTCTGCACGTCCTGTACCTGATCTTCAACGAAGGCTACGCGACCAGCACCGGGCCGCGCTTGCAACGCGCCGATTTATCGTATGAGGCGATCCGGCTGGCCCGCCTCGTCCACGCCTTGCAGCCCGAAGATGCCGAGGTATCCGGGCTGCTGGCGCTGATGTTGCTAACCGATGCTCGCCGCCAGGCGCGGACCAGCGCCGCCGGCGAGCCCATCCCCCTCGGCGAGCAGGATCGCTCGCGCTGGGATCGAGGCCGGATCGCCGAGGGAGCCGCGCTCCTGGCCGCCGCCATGTCCAAAAGAGCGATCGGCGCCTTCCAATTGCAGGCGGCGATTGCCGCCGTTCACGACCAAGCTGCGCGAGTCGAGGAAACGGATTGGCCTCGCATTCTCGCTCTTTATAAACTGCTCCTTCAAACGGCGGACAACCCGATGGTCAAGTTGAATCATGCCGTCGCGGCGGCCATGGTGCACGGCCCAGCCAAGGGCCTGGAGTTGCTGGAGCCGCTGGCCGGCGACCCCCGCCTCGCGCACCACCATCGCCTGGATGCGGTTCGCGCCCATCTGCTGGAAATGGCGGGGCGCCGCGAGCAAGCGGCGGAGCACTATCGCGCCGCGGCGGGCAAGACCGCGAACCTTCCCGAGCGTAACTACCTTCTCGCCCAAGCGGCGCGCCTGACGAACTAATAACCGTCCGCGGCGGGATCTTAATGCACGCCGTGCCGTTCTGCTTTACGATGGCCGTAAACGCGCCCAAAGGAGCTCGGTCCTTTCCCCTGGCTCAACTCTTCGCTTGCCCTGCGGACGCCGACCGACAATGGTCTCCACATCGAAAGCCCCCAACCTCCCGCCGCCGCGCGCGCGCTCCGATTTCAGCGCCCAGCTCTTGTCGCTGGAGCCCCGGTTCCAGCGCTGGGTGGCCTTGTCGCTGTTGCTGGCCTTGGCGTTGGCGCTGGCCGCGCTGGGCGGTTGGGAAAGCCGCCTGGGCGCAAGACGCCTGGCCGCCGACGCGGCGGCGATGGACCAGGCGCACCTCTATTTGCTGCAATGCCAACAGCTCGTGGGGGCCTTCAGTTGGGCCGAACAGATCGGATCGACGATTAGCCGTAGTCAGCCGCCTTGGGCCGCGCGGCAGTTCAATCACGCCGCGGCCAGCGTCAATACCCTAGGCGGGGCGCTCCAGTCCTCCGCGCCGGTGCCGGAGCGCCATGAGCTCGCTCGCGCCTTGAGCCATATGCACGCCGCCTTGGCGGGCTTGCAAACGGTGATGTCGGGCCCCATGCCGGCCGCGCTGAGGCCGTCGACCGAGGCGGCGGTGCAGGCGAATGCCGACAACGCCTTCGATCAAATGAACAAAGTGGAGGCCGGCGCCATCGAGCGCCTGGCCTCGGTCGCCTTGCTGGTGCGGGCGGAACAAGCCCGGCTCGATAGTCGGGTGGCCATGGCCGATGACGGCGCGGCGTTGCTGGCTTTGCTGGCCCTCGTCTATCTCGCCTTCGACTTTCAGTCCCGGCGCCGCGCCGCCGCCCTGCGCCGCTCCGCTCTCGACGACTTCCGCATCGGCACCTACCGCCGCACGCCGGATGGGCGCTTGCTCTTTTACAACCGTGCCTTTGCCGAGTTATTGGGATTGAGTCCAGGCGCGCCGCGGCCGGTTTCGTTGTTGGAGTTCGCCGCCGACGATGCGGCGCGCGCCTACTTCGTCGCGCCGCAACCGGGCGCCAGCGTGGAAGTGGCGCTGCGTCGCCGCGATGGAACGCCGGCCTGGGCCTTGGCCAGCGCCCGCGTGGTGCGGGGCGCCGATATCGAAGGCGTCTTGCTCGATGTTACCGACCGCCGCCGCTTGCAAGACCGGCTGCGGCAAGCCGAAAAGCTCGAGGCGCTGGGGCAGTTGAGCGGCGGCGTGGCCCACGATTTCAATAATCTGCTCACCGTGATCAGTGGCCATTGCGAGCTGCTGTTGCACCTGGACTCGCTCGCGCCGGAAGTTTGCGCCAAGTTGGAGCGCATTCAATCGGCTGCCGCGACGGCTGCCGCCATTACCCGTCAGTTGCTCGTTTTCAGCCGCCGCCAACCGGTGGCCATCGCCGTGCTCGACCTCAACCACAGCCTGGCCGTCGGCGAGGGGCTCATCAACGCTCTGCTCGGCGACCGCATCGAGATTTCAGTGCAGCCGTCGTCGCAGCCCTCTTGGGTGCGGCTCGATGCCACGCAGTTGCAGCAGATCCTGATGAACCTCGCCGTCAACGCGCGCGACGCCATGGAAAACGGCGGCCGCCTCGCCTTTGCCGTGCAGCAGCGGCGCGTGCTGCCCGGTTCCGGGCATCCGGTGCCCAGCGGCGATTATGTGCTGCTCACCGTCACCGACAGCGGCCCTGGCATGGACGAGGCGACCTGCGCGCGCATCTTCGAGCCGTTTTTCACCACCAAGGCGCTCGGTACCGGGCTGGGGCTCTCCACCGTGCACAGCATCGTGACCGAGGCCGGCGGTTACATCTTCGTCAATAGCCAGCCCGGCCGGGGCACGGCCTTCGAGATTTACTTTCCCGCCGTCGAGCCGCAACCCGCGGGACCGTTCGCGCCCGCCGCCGCCGCGCCCCGCGCCTAGCCCGACCCTCCGCGGGCGGCGCGGGTGTGACTTTGTATCGCGCGCGGACGTATGATTCTGCATTCAGCCATGCGCAAAATCATCCCGCTCCTCATTGCGATTTGCCTTGCCGAGCCGACCGCCTTGCTGGCCCGGCATACCGCTCGGCGGCCGGCCAAGGCGATGCTTTCCGCCCTGGCGCTCGAACACCCCAACGCCGAAGCCATCACGGCGGGCGAGCTGCAGGATTGGCTCTATTTCATCGCCTCCGACGAGTTACAAGGCCGCAATACGCCCTCGAACGGCTTGAATACGGCGGCGCTCTTCATTGCCTCGCACCTGGCGGAGTGGGGCGTGCAGCCGGCCGGCCAGCCGGGCGCCGGGCCGGGGCCGCTGGCCGCCTATTTTCAGCCGATCGCCTTGCAGCGCGTGAGCTATGATCGGCAGCAATCGCGCATCGAGGTGGCGGGAAGGCAGTTCAACTTCGGCGACGGCTTTCTTCTCGGGCGGGGCAGCGCGCCGATGGGCCAATCGAGCGGCGCCATGCTCTATGTCGGCAACGGCTTTTGGATCAAGGGCCAGGCCGACCCCTATCAGGGCATGGACGTCAGGGGCAAATTCCTGATCGTCGCCGGCAATCCGCCGCGCGGCAACGCCTTGCCCGGCCAGGAAGGCACCGACTGGATGAGCCCGGCCGACGTGGCACGGCAGCGTGACGCGCTCGGCATCATTCAAGTGCCGACGTTTCGTTATCTCGGTTATTGGCCGTATCTGGCGGCGGGGCTGGATCGCGGCGTGGTGACGGTGACCGCGTTCCAGAATTCCGGCGGAGCGCCCGAGCTCCTCGCCTCGCCGGCGCTGGTGGCGGCGATTTTCGCCGGCGAGAAGACCGACGGACAGCAGATCTTCGACGGCGGGGAGAGCGGGCAGCTACCCGCGCCTTTCGCCCTGCGCGCCGATAAGACGCTCGCCCTGACGCTGGTTGGCCGCGTCGAGCCGCTCCAGACACAAAACGTGATCGGCATCGTGCCCGGCACCGACCCCGAGCTCAAGCATCAGTACGTGGTGATCGGCGCTCATTACGACCACGTCGGCATCGGCCGGCCGGTCAATGGCGATGACATCTACAACGGCGCCGACGACGACGGTTCCGGCACCGACGCCAATCTTGCGTTGGCCGAAGCTTTCGCGCGCGGACCGCGACCTAAGCGCTCGATCTTATTTATCTGGCATGCGGGCGAGGAAAAGGGGCTGTGGGGTTCGCGCTACTTCACCACTCATCCCACCGTGCCACTCGCCGATGTGGTGACCGAGTTGAACATGGACATGCTGGGACGCGGCAAACCGGCCGGCGACACCGATCCTCGCGACGCCAAGCTCACCGGGCACGACGAGATCTACACCATCGGCCCCAACATCAGCAGCGATCAGCTTGGGGCGCTGGCCGACGACGTTAACGCACACTTCCTGCGCGTCACGTTCAATCACTTCTACGACAACACCACCGATC
The DNA here is from genome assembly GCA_050746125.1 of Terriglobales bacterium. GTDB lineage: Bacteria > Acidobacteriota > Terriglobia > Terriglobales > SCQP01 > JAJPKR01. The sequence continues at coordinate 10,796 of JBOGKX010000095.1, forward strand.
CGCAGCGCTTCTTCTATCGCAGCGACCATTTCAATTACGCGCGGCAAGGCATTCCCATCTTGTTCTTCTTCGACGGCGTCCATCGCGACTATCACCAGCCTTCCGATTCGCCCGACAAGATCGATTACGTGAAGCTGCAAAACGTCGCGCGCACCGTCTATGCCGTCGCTTGGGCGCTGGGCGAGGAAGCGGGACGGCCGGCGTTGAACGCGAAGCTGCCGCCGGCGCTAGTAACCGCGATGGAGCAAGCGAAAAGCGGCCAGTAGGCGGCGCGGCGCGATTAGCGAGCGGCGGAGGGTGGCTCGGGCACGCCGCGCGCAATCATCTGGCTGACGATGGCGTGGGCGCGGGCGGCGAAGGCGCCGCCGGGCGCGGCCTGCAAATAGCTCTCGAGCGCCTGGCGCGCCTGCGGCAGCCGGCCGGCCTTAATGTCCAAGTTGGAGAGCAGTACGTAGAGTTCGGGGTTGGCCTTCGCCCCGTCCGGCAGCGCCGCGCTGAGATCGGCGTAGGCCGAGGCCCATTGTTGCAAGCCGTATTCGGAGCGGCCGTGCTCCAGCCGCCAGGTCCAAGCGGCGTGGGTGGCGGCGGGCGCGGCGTCGAGCATAACGAGCGCCGGCTGCCACTCGCGGCGGTCATTGTCGAGGCGCGCCAAATTGATCGCGGCTTCGGCCTGTTTCGGATCGAGCGCCAGCGCCTTGCGCCAGTTCGCCTCCGCTTTCGCGCGCTGGCGCGTGGCCCAGTAAGCGTTGCCCAAGGCGACGTAACCGGCGACGAATTGCGGCGCCGCCGCCACCGTGGCGGTCAGCGGGGCGATGGCCTGTTTGTATTTGCGGGCGGCGATGAATCGCTGTGCTTGGCCATAGGCCTGCGCGGCCTTGGCGGAGAGCGAATGTCCGCCGAGCGAAGCAACGGGGCCCGTTTCGTGCATGGGCCGCAAAAACAGCGAGATCGAGGCCTCCTCGCCCGAGGCGCTCAAATCCACGCTTTCGTTGATCGGCGCGTAGCCCGCGGTGGTGACGAAAACGCGGTAGGTGCCGCCCGACAGTCCGTCGAAGCTGAAGCGGCCCTCGGTGTCGCTCATGGTTTGCCCCACCGGGCTGCCGTATTCGTTGGCCAGCACGATGGCGATGTGCGGGGCGGGTTGCGATCCGATCCAAATGCGGCCGTCAAGACGCTTCTGGCGCATTCCTTGCCCGGCGAGCAGCGATAAGCCGGCCAGCACTGCCAGAACGACTCTCCCCCGGCGCCACGGGACCATGGCAGGCATCATACCTCCGCGCGCGCTGCCCGGGGCAGCAGGCCCGTCAGGGGCGAATTGTGTAGCCGTGCTGAAAAGGCCCCATAAGGGGGTAGAACGCCCGCGCGCGCAGCAGCTCCGCCACTTGTCGGATGTGGCCCAAGTCGTGGAACGCCCATTCGTTCATCAGTTGCGCCACGGTGATCGGCCCAAATCGCTCGTGCTCGCCTTGCCGCACCGCCAATTCCGCCGGCTGAAAGCGCAGCCAGGCGAGGCTGCGATCGCGTTCGTGGCAGAACCGTTTGAGGTGTTCGCGCGCGCGTCCGCCGGAGTAGGCGCCGGCGGCATAGCGGGCTTCCTGATCGTAGTATTCAAGGCGGGGCCGCTGCTCGCGCGCCATCTTCTCGATGCGGCCGCGGAAGCCGGCAATTTCGACGTCGGCCAAATGGGCCAGCACCTCGCTGATGGACCAGCGCTCGGGTGCCGGCTTCCAGGTGAGCTGGTCTTCGTCGGCCAGGCTGGCCAGACGCTCGAGGATGATCGGCGTCTGTTCAAGCACGGCGAGGCCGGGCAGGGTCTCCGAGGCTGCGGGCGAAGGCATTCGCTCTCCTTTAGAACAAGTTCAATTGCGCCGGCGGCGGCGCGGCCGGCGCCCGTGAGGGCAGGCCGTGGCGCGCGGCCAGGCGCGCCGCCATTTCGCTGACCTGATTTTGCGCCCAGCGCGGCTGATAGCGCGCGTGGGCGAAACGGCGGCGGTAATCGGCGGCGAGTTGCGGGAAGCGGGCGGCGAGAAACGGAAAGAAATGCGCTTGCGCTGCCGCCGGCAAAAATAGCGCGTTGGCGTGAAAAAAGCTCGCCCCGGCGCGCGCCGCCGCGGCCGCCAGCGCCTCCAGCGCCGCGGCCTGATCGTTGATGCCGGGCAGCACTGGCGCGCAGATCACGCCGGCGGTGAGGCCGGCGGCGCGCAGCCGCGCCACGGCGCGCAGCCGCAGGTCGGGACGAGGCGCGCGCGGCTCCAAGATGCGGGCCAGGGCGGCATCGGTGGTGGTGATAGTGATGCGGATCACCAGCCGGTTGCGGCGCGCCACGCGCGCCAGCAACTCCGCGTCGCGCGCCACTAGCGTGCTCTTGGTGACCAGCCCGAGGTCGAGGCCGCGTTCCCCCGCCAGCACCTCGAGCAGGGCGCGCATGACCTGAAATTGGCGCTCGGCGGGCTGGTAGGGATCGGTCGCGGTGCCGATGGCGATCGCCTCCCCCGTTTTGACGCGAGCCAGATCCACGCGCAGCAGCTCCGCCGCGCGCCGCTTGACGAAGATCTTGCGCTCGAAGTCGTCGGCGCCGCGCAGCTCCATGAACTCATGCGCATAGCGGGCGTAACAATACTGGCAGCCGAACTCGCAGCCGCGATAGGGATTCAGGGTCCAGGCGAAAGGGACGCGGTCGGAAGCGCAGCGGGTGAGGATCGAGCGCGCCTCCAAGTCGAAGAACTCGACTTGGCGATGGGGATCGAGGCGGGGGGCGGCGGCCGCTAGCGCGGCGATGCCGGCCAAGGGGGCGGGTACGGCCACCCGCCCATTATCTTCGCTTTTTCTTCGCCTCGCAAGTCCGCCGGCTTCCTGCTGCTCCCTGCGCCCTCAATGGTTGGTTCCGATGGTTTGCCCTTCCGTCAGCACCCGATTGAAGAAATCGGCGGTGGCCGTGTAGGCGCGCATCCACGTGCGCCACATCAGGAAGCCGTGGATCTCGTCGGGGAAGACGATTTGCTCGAAGGGGACATGCTGGGCGCGCAGCCGCTGCACCAGATCCACCATCTGGCTGAACTGCACGTTGCGGTCGTCGTCGCCCTGGATCAGCAGCACCGGCGAGCGCCAGCTCGAGACATAGGCGTCGGGCGAGCTTTCCCAGGCCAGCTTGGCCGCAGCCGCCGCATCCGGCGGCGCGGCGCCGCCGCGGCCCCGCTCGGTGCGCCAGTCATGGACGCCGTGCATATCCACGCCGGCGGCGAAGAGGTCGGAGTTCTTGGCCAGCCCCATCGCCGTCAAAAAGCCGCCATAGGAGCCGCCCCAAAGCCCGATTTGTTTCGGATTCACGATGGGCAGCGATTGCAGGTAACGTCCGGCGGCAACGATGTCTTGATACTCGGAAGCGCCCTTCCAGCCGGCATGGTCGGGATAGCGGAAATGGAAGCCGTACATGATGCCGGTGCGGTAGTTGACCGACAGCACGACATATCCCTGGCTGACCAAATATTGGTTCTCGGCGTAGCCGTAATGGTAGTAGTCCATCGGATGGAAGCCGAGCATCATCTGCCGCATCGAGCCGCCGTGCATGTAGACGAGCGCCGGCCCCGGCTGAGCTCGCCCGCGCGGCACGAAGAGCTGGCCGTGGAGTTCATAAAGGCCGTCCGGGCTCTTGAAGATGACCTGCTTCGGCGTCACCAATTGATCGGAGGGATAGTTGGCGAGCAGCGAAGCGGCTATCATCTGCCGGCCGCCGGCGGTGATGATGTAGGGCATGGCCGGCACGGTGCCGCTCGAGCCCAGGCAGAGCGTGTACCGGCCGTCGCCGGTCTCGACCGGCGTCCACTCGATGGTCTCGCCCCGCGTCAGCGCCCGCTGGTCGCCGCCGGCGACGGGCACGATCCAGATGTGGCGGCGGTCCACGTCGTTTTGGTTCGAGGAGTAGAGAACGCTTTGGCCGTCGCTCGAGAGCGCGACGTCCTTGACGTCGAAATCGCCGGGCGTGAGCAGAGTCGGCTCGCCGCCGGCGGCGGGCAGGGAATAAATGTGCAGGTGGCCGTCGCGCCAGGAGGGGAAGATCACGCGCCCAGCGCTGAAATAGAAATCGCTGGGCATGAACTGCCAGGAGGGGAATGTGTCTTCCGGTTGGTCGCCGCTGGTGAAGATGGCGCGGCCTTGGCCGCTGGCGGCATCGGCCACCCAGATCGCCCAGTGCTCGGTTCGCCAAGGAATGATCGGCAGCCCGCGCTCGATGCCGGGCTCGCGCACGAAGGCGATCTGGCGGCCATCGGGCGACCAACGCGGCAAGCTGTCGCGATCCACGCTGGGGGCGAGATAGCGGATGGTCTGGCGGCCGAAATCGTAAATGCCGATAAAGCCGTGGTCGCCGCGGTGGCTGGCGAAGGCGATCTCGCGACCGTCCGGGGACCAGCGCGGCGTGTCGTTATCGCCGCGCACGTAGGCCATCGCGCGCGCCGGCTCGGCGCCGCTGACCGGCGCGATCCAGATCTGGCCGCGCGCCGCCCAAGCGGCGTAGCGGCCGTCGGGCGATAGCTCGATGTCTTCGCAGTCTTCCTCGCCGCACTCCATGGTGCCGAGCAGCCGCGGCTGCCCCGCATTGGGGCCGTCGAGTCGCACCGCCCAGACTTCTTGCGTCGGCTTCCAGACCTCGCTATTGGGGTCGGCGACCTGGCCTTGCCGGTTGGTTTCGCTGCCCCGCGAATAGACGGCGGTGAGGCCGTCCGGCGTCAGGCGCAAACTGTCGAGTTCGCGGCCGTCGTCGGCGCTGTAATGGGTGACTTGGCGGGCGCGAAAATCGGGGCCATCGGCCACCCAAACGTTGCGCACGCCTTCGATGTCGAAGATCCAGGCGACGCGTTCGCCGTGCGCCGCCGCCGTCAGATCGGAGGGAAAGGCGAAACTCATGGTCTGCCGCAGCGTCAGCGCGGCGGGCGCGGCTTGGCGGGCGGCCGGCCGCGCGGGCGGCCTCGCGGCCAGCGGCAGGGCAAGAGCGAAGAGCACCGCGAGCGCCCGGCAATGCGCCGGGCGCGGCTCACGACCAGAGAAGCGACGCATGCGCACCAGGGTACACCCGCCGGCAGGCGGCGGCTATTGCGACAGCCAGCGCACGCTCGCCGCCGGCGTGTCCTGGCAGCCGATGGTGTCGGTCACGCCGGAGACGATCTGCGAACAGGCGTTGTCGTGGGCGGCGCGCAGCGCTTCCTGCCGCGTGCTCCCCGCCGCCTCGCGGCAGGCGGCCAGGCCGTGATAGTGGACGCAGACCTCGGCGTGAAAGCGCGCGCCGTGGAAGCTCGAGTAGAGGATATAGATAATGGCCGCCGCGATCAGCAGCCCGATCGCGAGCCGCAGCAGCGGCGGCGCGCTGCGCCGCGCCGCTACCAACCCCGTTGCCTGCGCAGCGCCAGGATATGGCCGGTATGGTGCCGGCCGTGCCAGGCGTAAAGGGCGAGCGTCGCTTCGAGCGTCGTCTCGCCGCGCTCGGGATGCCGGTAAGTGCGGGCGAAGTCGGCCGGCGTGAGCGATTCCAGCAGCCGCGTCCAGCGTTCGTGCAGGGCGTCGAGCAGGCGCAGGGACGTCTCGCCGGCGCCGCATGCGTCGGCGGTTTCCGCCCAGGCGCTCTGGTCGTAGGCGTTGATTAGCGGCCGGTCTTGGGTCAGCGCCAGCTTGCAGCGCACGAAAGCGTTCATGTGGCTGTCGGCGAGATGATGCGCCACTTGCCGCACCGTCCAGCCGCCCTCGCGATAGGGCGTCTCCCACTGCTCGGGGCCCAAGCCGGCGGTGGCGGCTCGCACCTCCGCGGGCAGGGCGGCGATGGCGGCGATCCATTGCCGCCGCTCGCTGGCGCTGGCCGTGGCCGGCATGGCGAAGCGCCCGATGGGATATTTTTGCGTCTCGAGGCTCGAACTGGTCGTGCTCATGAAGCTACGATACCAGCCCCCACTTCCCCTGGAGCCCGCTGCCCGCGCGCTCAGTGCGTGCCCGGCGCGCCGGCCGTCGCGGCCGAGCGCAGCTCGAGCGGCCGGTCCAAGCGCACGGCCAGGTATTCGCCGATGTGCAAGTTCAAATCGCGTTTACGGCTCATCATCACGCCGGCCGCGCCCATGGCGCCGCCCATCGAGCCCAGCACCGCGGCGCCGCGGCCGCCGCCGAAGATGCCGCCGATAATGGCGCCGGCCACGGCGGGAGCGGCGACCCGCTTGACGTTCTGTCCGGTTTGGCTGGGGTTCTCGACCGAACCTTCCGGCCCGCGCACTGCCGATACGCCTTGCCCCACGCCTGCGGTGGTGGCGTGCAGCGAGTACTCGCCGCTGCCGGGAATCTCGATCGAGTCGTAGCGCAGCTGCAAGCGCGCGCCGCCGTGGAATAGGCCGCCGCGCTGCACCTCGGCCACCACACCCTTGAGCTTGGCGCCGGCGGGGATCGCCAGCCGCGCTCCCACCCATACCGGCACGGTGATGGTGGCGGTGAAGGGATCGCCCGCTCGGCTGGTTTTCGTGCCGATCGCGTTGTCGAGGCTGGCCTGGAGCAGCGTGCCTTCCTCGATCAGGTCGCCGTTGTCATAGACGCCGCTCGGGCGCGCGCGAGCTACCTCCGGATTGGTCGGCAACAGGCCGGGCCCGCCCGGGCCCATGGCATCGTTGCGTACGCCGACCTGCGAGTTGTACAGGCGATGATGGTAGCCGTCGTCGTAACCTTGTCGGAACCCGCTGCGGAAGTTGTTCTGGTAGGTGGTGAAGTCGCCGGCGGTGTCGCCGTAGCCTGCCGAGGCCAGCCGGTACTCGGTGTTGCCGGCGAAATCGTAAGGGGAATTGCGGTTGGCGTCGTACTCGCCGGCGCTATAGCCCTCGCGGTAGCCGATGCCGGTGGCGTGCTTGGCGTAGGCGCTAGGCGCGGCCGCAGGGGCGGGCGCGGCCGGCGCCGCCAACGGGGCAGG
>JBOGKX010000096.1:0-13586 GCA_050746125.1 Terriglobales bacterium
GCTGACGCCGGCGCGGCGCGGCGCGGTGGATGCCGTCTTCGCCGACCTTGGCACGCGCACCCCCGGCTGCGCGCTCGGCGTGGTCGAAGATGGCCGGCTGGCTTACGCTCGCGGCTACGGCATGGCCAGCCTGGAACTGGGCGTGCCGATGACGCCCGCCACCGTGCTGGAGATCGGCTCGGTTTCGAAACAGTTCACCGCCGCCGCCATTTTCATGCTGGCGCACGCCGGCAAGCTGTCGCTCGACGACCCGGTGCAAAAGTACATCCCCGAGCTGCCGCGCTATCGCTGGCCGGTGACCATCCGCGAATTGCTGCACCACACCAGCGGCATCCGCGACGTGATCAGCTTGATGGCGATCTCCGGGATTCCCTTCAACGACTTCGCCACCCAGCAGGACGCGCTGGCGCTGATCGAGCGGCAACGCGGCCTCAACTTCGTGCCCGGCAGCGAGTATCGCTACAGCAACTCGGGCTACGTGCTGCTGGCGGAGATCGTGCACCGGGTTGCGGGCGAGCCGTTTCCGCGCTTCGCCGCCGCGCGCATTTTCGCGCCGCTGGGCATGACCCACACGCGCGTGCGGGCCGACTCGGCCTCGGTGATCGCCGGCCGCGCCGGCACCTACGCGCCGCTTTCCGGCGGCGGCTACCGGCTCGATGTCTCGCCTTGGGAGCAGTTCGGCGATGGCGCCGTCAATACCACCGTCGGCGATCTGGCGCTCTGGATGCGAAACTTCAGCCGGCAAGTGGTGGGCGGCCCGTGGCTGATTCGCGACCTGGAGACGCGCGGCGTGCTGAACGACGGCCGCGTCATCAGCTATGCCGGCGGCTTGGTCGTGGACGACTATCGCGGCCTGCGGCGCGTTTCGCATGGCGGTTCCTGGCAGGGCTACCGCGCCGACTTCGAATGGTTCCCCGACGCGCGGCTCGGCATAATCACGCTCTGCAATGGCGCCGCCACCGATCCCGGCGGCCGCGCCCCCCGCGTCGCCGACCTGCTGCTCGCGTCGCGGCTGGCGCCGGCGCCCAAGCCCGCGCCGGCGGCGCTGAGCGACGCCCAGTTGCAACGCTATGCCGGCCTCTATTGGTCGCCCGCCGGCCACGATCTGCGCCAAGTCGCGGTGCGCGAGCATCGCTTGTGGATTCGCGCCGCCGGTGGCGCCCCGGAGGCGTGGCTGCCGACCGGCGCCGCCAGCTTCGCCCGCGCCGGGGCCAGCCTCAGCTTCGCCGCCGGCGGCGGCGGCATGGCGCTGCACGTCGGGGACGACGTGCTGCGCCGCGTTGTCCCCGCGCGGCCGAGCCCGCGGGCGTTGCGGCCGCTGGCGGGCGCCTATCGCAGCGACGAGTTGCAGGTGACCTGGCGGGTCGCGATGAAGGACGGCGTTCTCGAGTTGTTCGCGAACGGCGCCAATCCGAACCGTCTCGATACCGATCGCGCCTATCCGCTCGCGCCGCAACTGCCGGGCGTGTTCACGGCCGGACCGTACCTGCTGGAATTCGGCCGCGCCGGCTTTCGCGTCTATGCCGGCCGCTCGGGCGGCATGAGGTTCGCGCGCGCCGCCGCCGCGGCGGGTCGCTAGGCGGCCACGCGGCGCGCCCGGCCCGGCGCCTTCGCCGCCCGGCTACACTGCTACCAGTCCCTCGATGCACGCCTGGACTCTCGCCTCGCTGCGCGAAGCCGCGGTTGCCGCGATCTTTCTCGTTTGCTACTTCGTCTTCGCCGCCGGCCGCCTGCCCGGCACGCGCCTCGGGCGCGCCGCCGCCGCCGGACTCGGCGCGCTGCTGATGATCGCCATTGGCGCGCTGCCCGGCGCGGCGCTCTGGCGCGCGATCGACGTGCCGACGCTGGTGCTGCTGTTGGCGATGATGATGATCGCCGCCGCGCTCTACCGCGCCGGCGTCTTCGCCTGGATCGCCGCCGCCGTGGTCGCGCGCGTCCGCCCCGGCCAGTTGCTGCCGGCGGTCATTTTCACCAGCGGGCTGCTCTCCGCCTTTCTCGTCAACGACATCGTCTGTCTTGTCCTCGCCCCTTTGGTGCTGGAGGCGGCCCGCTCGCTGCGGCGCGATCCGGTGGTCCATTTGCTGGCTCTCGCCATCGCTTCCAACATCGGCAGCGTGGCGACGATCACCGGCAATCCGCAGAACATCCTCATCGGCTCGGTCTCGGGCCTCGGCTACCGGGATTTTCTGTGGCACCTCGGTCCCATCGCCGCCATGGGGCTTTTTATCGCCTGGGCCTGCTTGCGGCCGCTTGAATCGCCAGCGGCGGGCGACGGGGAACTCGCGTCCGCGCCCCTCTCCGCCCGCGCCGCCGCGCCGCCGCCGCTCGACCGCGCCGCCATCCCGAGCGTCGCCGTCGTCGCGCTCGTGCTCGCCGGATTCCTGCTCGGCCTGTCGCCCGCCTGGGTGGCGGTGGCCGGCGCGGCGGCGCTAATTGCGATCGAACGTCGCGCCGCCGTCCGCCTCCTGTGCGACGTGGATTGGGGCCTGCTCCTGCTTTTCCTCGGCCTGTTCCTGATTATCGGCGGCGCGCGCGAGGCCGGCCTGCTGGCGCCGCTGGCGCGTTGGTCGGCCGCCGGCGCGCTGCGCCATGTCCCGGTCTTCACCGCCTTCGTCGCCGTGCTCTCGAACCTGGTCAGCAACGTGCCGGCGGTGATGCTGCTCAAGGCACCCGTCGCCCATCTCTCGCTGCAACATCGCGCCTGGCTGTTGCTGGCCATGTCGAGCACGCTCGCCGGCAATCTCACCATCACCGGCTCGATCGCCAATCTGATCGTGGTCGAGCGCGTCCGCTCCCAGGTGCGGATCGGGTTTTGGCGTTACTTTCGCGCCGGATTTCCCATCGCCGTGCTTACCCTGGCGCTGGGCGCGCTCTGGCTGTCGTACATCTAAGCCGAGCTTGGATGCCTGCTTCTTCCACACTGCTAAGGGCATTCGCTCAGCCGAGAGTGCCTGCTATACTCAGACCACAGAATCGTTCGCAGCAAACTCTAGGGCACCATTCCGGATGTATTTTTCGCTATTGGGCGTCCGGCGCCGGCGATTGATCGCGGCGCTGGCTGAGCATCTTCAACCCCAAGCCGCCGCCATCGCGGAGCGCTGGCGCCGCCGCGCTCCCAGCTTGCCCGGCCGCTCCGCCGATCATGTGGCGCGCCTGTTTCTCGAGGCGCCGTGGGCCTTGCTGGCGCGCGGCGACTTCGAGGCCTACGAAGAGCACATCGACTACACGGCGCGGCGGCTGGCCAAGCTGCGCGTGCCGCTGGCGGCGATCGGGGAAGCGCTGCTGACGCAGGCGCAAGCCGCCAAGCCGTTTCTGGCCGGACCCGGCCCGGGGCAATTGCCGGAGTCGAACGCCGCGCTCGACGCCTTCCAGCACATCGTCTTCCTCAGCGCCGTGCACGCCTACGACGCGGTGCAGCGGGCCGCGCTCGAGGCCCTGTTCGGCGTGTTGAACGCCGAGCTCGAGGCGGCCAGCCTCGCCGACCTGCTGCAGCGCCTGCTGGAACTCGCCAGCCGCGCCTTTTCCGCGCGCTGGGCCGGCATTCTCCTGGCCGGCTCGCCGGCCGCCGGCGCGCCGCTGCGGAACGCCGCGCTGCACGGGCTGGAGCGGGAGTTGGTGCTGCCGGATGCGCCGGTGGGCCGCTTCTTTCACCGCGTGCTGCGCGGCGCGGGCTGCGCTTCGATCGAAGACGCGGCCAACGATCCGCGCATCGGCCAGCCTTACTTCCGCGCTCTCGAGATCAAATCGGTGTGGGCGGCGCCGCTGCGCCGCTGGCCGCGCGGCGCGGGCGCGGTGCTGGGCGTCTTGCACGTGGATTTCGACCGCGTCTACGACTGTCTGCCGCAGGAGCGCGATCTGCTGATGGCTTTCGCGCGCCGCTCCACGCTGGCCATCGAGCGCGCCCGCCTGCTGGAATCGGTGAGCGCCGGCCACGCCCACATCCGCCGGCTATCGCGCGAGGTGCTGCGCGCGCAAGAGGACGAGCGGCGGCGCATCGGCCGCGACCTGCACGACGCCGCCGGGCAAACTTTCATGGCCACGCGCCTCTATCTGGAGATGGCGCGCGCCCGCCTGCTTACCGACCGCGCCGCCGCCGCCCCGCTGGCCGACGCCCTGGCCAGCGTGGACGAGGGCATCGCCGGCTTGCGCCGCGTCATCCACGATCTGGCCCCGGTCGGCCTCAAGGAGTTCGGGCTCGCCGCCGCCCTGCGCCGCTTGGCCCGCGACTTTCGCCACGCTCGCCCCGCCGCCGCTCTGCGCGTGCGCATCGTCGTGCCGCGGCGCTTGCCGGCCGAAATCGAGATCCTCGCCTATCGCATGGCGCAGGAGGGGTTGACCAACGCCGGCCGCCACGCGCGCGCCCATCGCATCCGTCTCGATCTCCGCTTGGCGCGCGGCCGCCTGCGCATCCGCCTGGCCGACGACGGCGTGGGTATGCCCGCCACGTTGCCCATGGCGCGCGGGCCGGGCGGCTTCGGGCTGACCGCCATGCGCGAGCGCATCGAGCTGGCCGGCGGCACGCTGGCGTTGACGAGCGCCCCAGGCCAGGGCACGGTGCTCGAAGCCGAACTGCCCATCCCCGCGCCCCAGCCCGCTCCGCCTTTGGCCCTGGCCCACGCCGCCGGCGGCTGATTCCATCTCTATCCAGGCTTGTTTTTATTGCCTTATGTCCCGATCACGCATTTTGATTACCGACGATCACACGCTCTTTCGCCAAGGCCTGAAAAGCCTGCTGGATAGCGAGCTGGACCTCGCCGTCGTCGGCGAGGCGCGCAGCGGCGAGGAGGCGGTGGAGCGGGCGCGCGAGCTGCGCCCCGATCTCATCATCATGGATATCGGCATGCCCGGCCTGTCGAGCTTCGAGGCCGTGCGGCGCATCCGCAAGGAGCGGCCGGAGACCCGCGTCCTGTTCGTCACCATGTACGACGACGAAGACTACCTGGCCGAGTGCCTGGAGGCCGGCGGCGCCGGCTATATCCTCAAGGACACGCCTGCCGACCAGCTCATCGCCGGCCTGCGCGAGATCCGCCGCGGCGGCAAGTACCTCAGCCCGCGCCTGCTGGCGCGCCTCGTCGAGGGCTTGCGCGGCCGCCCCCCCGAAGACCGCTTCAAGCCGCGCTTGAGCACGCTCACCCCGCGCGAGCTCGAGATTCTCAAGCTGCTCGCCGAAGGCTTGTCGGTCAAGGAAATCGCGGCGCGCTTGATCCTCAGCATCAAGACCGTCGAGGCCCACAAGTTCAATCTCATGCGCAAGCTCGACCTGCACAATAAGGCGCAGCTCGTGCAGTACGCCATCAAGCGCAAGATCATCAAGATCGCCTGACCCCCCTGGACGCGGCAACCCGGAACGCCCCCGCGGCGCCGAAATTTGGGAAACCGGCGCGATGCACCTGCCGTCCAACCACGATATGCCGGGGCGCGTTCAGTTACCTCTGTGGTTCGGCCGCCGATCGCGCGCCCTGCTCGCCGGGTTGGTGTTGGCATTGGCCGGCGGGCTGGTCTATTCCCAGCTTGAGGCGCTCTCGCCGGCCCACCAGTCGCATACCGGCCGCGATCAGTGCGCGATCTGCCACGCCGGCCATCTTCGCCTGGCGCCCGCTCCTGCCTCGATTCGCATAGCTCCGCCCCGGAGCGTCCGGACGAGCGAGGTAGTTCGGCCGTTCATCCCGCCCCAGCTCACGCCCTACACTCCGAGCGAAGCTCGCGCGCCGCCCTGCGCCGCCATTTAGGCCTACCTCGTTACAGAGCGCAGTTCGCGGCGCCCGGTCAGATTGTCTAGTTGGCAACTGGCGGTGCTGGCGTGCCGCGTTCCTTACCATCCGCCAATGGCAACCTGGCCCTGCGAGGCCAAGGAGAAAAGGAAATATGCGCAGAGCGATTTCGTGTCTATTGTTCCTGGCGGTGGCCACTTTGGCCGCCGCGGCCCAGTCCAGCAACGCCGGAACGGTTACGGGCTTCGTCCTCGACCCCTCCGGAGCGGCCGTGCCGGGCGCCACGGTCAGCCTGTCCGGTCCCGCCGGCTACTCGCATTCCGTCAAAGCCGACGCTAAAGGGGGGTTCGGCTTCGCAAATGTCCCCTTTGGGACGTACGTGCTCGGCGTTGCGGCCAAGGACTTCACCTTCGCCGGCCAGACGGTGGTGGTCGAAAGCCCGGTGCCCTTGCGCTTGAATCTGGCCCTGCGCGTCGCCTCCGCCAATACCACCGTCCAAGTCGAGGCCGTGGGAGCGACGGTGCTGGAGAATCAGCCCGCGACGCAAACCGCTGTCGGCCAAGTTGCGCTCGAGCAGATGCCGGCCACGGCGCCGGGCAGCGATTTGGCGACGGTGATTACGAACAGTTCGCCCAATGTCGCCGCCGACGCCAACGGATTCTTTCATCCCCAGGGTGACCACGCGGAAACCACCTATGTCGTCGATGGCCAGCCCATCAGCGACCAACAGAGCAAGGTCTTCTCCACCTCGATTCCCGCCAATGCCTTGGAATCGCTCGACTTGGTGACCTCCGCGCCGAGCGCCGCCTACGGGGATAAGCTCGGCCTGGTGGTGCGCGCGACCACGCGCACTGGGTTGGGCGATCACCGCCCGACCGGCAGCGCCCAGGCCTATTACGGCTCCTTCGGCACCGCCGGCGAACGGACAGCCTTCGGGATCGGCGGCGACAAGTTCGGCAACTTCTTGGCCCTAGATGGCGTGCGCTCCGGCCGCTTTCTCGACGCGCCGGAGTTCAGCCCCATGCACGACATCGGCAACAACCTGAGCGGCTTCGACCGCGTGGATTGGCAGCCGAGCCCCAACGACGCCCTGCACCTCGACTTGTTCGCGGCGCGCAACTGGTTCCAAGTGCCGAATACATACGACCAACAGGCCGTCGGCCAAGACCAGCGGCAGCGCGCGCTGACCTTCAACATTGCTCCCAGCTATCAGCACATCTTCAGCCCCAACTTGCTGGGCACCGCCGACGTTTGGCTGCGCCGCGATCACGTCAACTACTATCCGAGCGCCAATCCTTTCGACGATCGCCCGGCCACGATAGGCCAGAATCGGTTTCTAACCAACTACGGCACCCGTCTCGATCTCGCCTACAATCGCTGGCATAACAACCTCTCCGTCGGCGTACAGCTCATGCAAACGCGCCTGGAGGAAGGCTTCAACCTAGGTATCACCGACCCGCTCTTCAACGCCATCTGCGTGGACGCGAACGGCAACCCGGTGGCCGCGCCCAACGTCAACAATCCCGACGATTGCGCCGCCGCCGGCTATACTCCCAACCCCAACCTCAACCCCGGCCTGGTTCCCTTTGATTTAACCCGCGGCGGCAAACAGTTCGCCTTTCACGGCCGCAAAAACATCGATGAATACGCCGCCTACGTGCAAGATGCCATAAGCCTTGGCAACTTCACCCTCAGCCCCGGCCTGCGCGTGGATCGCTATTTGGGGCTGGTCAATTACACCGGCTGGCAGCCGCGGATTGGCGGCTCCTACCTGGTGCGGCCCACCGGCACCGTGCTGCGCGCCTCCTACGCGCGCGAATACGAGTCCCCCTATAACGAAAACTTGATTCTTTCGAGCGCCACCGGCGCCGGCGGCTTGGCCACCAATGTCTTCGGCGCCTTCGCCGGCGTCCCGCTGCAGCCCGGTCGGCGCAACGACTTCGACCTCGGCTTCGAGCAAAACATCACGCCACTGGTGCAGGTCAGCGGCGATTACTTCTGGAAGTTCACCGACGATGCCTTCGACTTCGACACCCTTTTCAGCACGCCGATCTCGTTCCCGATCAACTGGCGCAAATCGAAGATCGATGGCGCGGGCGTGCGCGTGAGCACCAAGCCCCTGCACGGCCTATCGTTCAACGCCACTCTCGGCCACACGCGCGCCCGCTTTTTCGGCCCCGAAAACGGCGGCATCATCTTCAACTCGCCGCTCAATACCGGCGCCTTCCGCATCGATCACGACCAGGTGTTTCAGCAAACCACGCAGGTGCGCTATCAATGGCGGCCCAATATCTGGACCATCTTTACCTGGCGTTACGACAGCGGCTTGGTGGCGGGCTTCTTTTCCGGGCCCAATGGGCTGGCCAACGCGCTCGCGCTCGACGCCGATCAGCAAGCGGCGATCGGCTTTTTCTGCGGCGCGCAGGTCGCCACGCTCGCGGCGCCGATCACCAGTTGCACGGTGCCATTTCCGCAGTGGGGCGCTAGCCGCGTGGTGATTCCCGCCCCCGGCACCGAGAACGACGACACCAACCCGCCGCGCATCGCCTCGCGTCACCTTTTCGACATTGCCATCGGCGACGACAGTCTGGCGCGAACCGAGTTCGGGCGCATGAGTGCGCGCCTCATCGTCAGCAACCTGACGAACCGGCAATCGCTCTACAACTTCCTTTCCACCTTCAGCGGCACCCACTTCGTGGCGCCGAGAACCGCGGAGGTGCAGCTCGGACTCACGTTCTAGCCCGGGGGAAGGAACGGCGCGCAATCCGGCCCCGCGCCGCCGCCCGCGGGCGAATCGCTGGGCCGCCGTGCTCGCCGCGGCGGTCCTGGTCGTCGGCTTCTCGGCCGGCCTGCTCGGCTCGCTCATCGGGCTTGCCGTGGACCGCGAGCGGCGTTTCTTATTGGTGGCGCCGGCGGTCGCGGCGCTTTGTGCCTGGGGACTGCTGCGCCTTCGCGTGAAGCCGTAAGCACGCACGCCGCCACGCTCGCTAAAATAGGGGAGTGAACAAGCTGTGGACCAATCCGCCCCCCGCGCGCCCCGCCGCCTCGCCGGCGGCGCTGCCGGCCGAGGTGGTGGTCCGCCACGGCTCGCGCGCCATGGTCCTGGCGCCCGCTACCCTCCTGGCGCCGATGTCGGGCATCACCGACACCGTCTTCCGCCGCTTCTTGCGCGGGCTCGGCGGTTGCGGCTTGATCATGACCGAGTTCACCTCCGCCGACGGCCTGATCCGGTCGGAAAAGGTGGCGCGCCGCTACTTGAGCTTCGGCGAAGAGGAGCGCCCCATCGCCGCCCAGCTCTTCGGCAGCGATCCCGAGGTCTTGGCCCAGGCCGCGCAATTGGTCGAGCAGCTCGGCTTCGACGCCGTGGACCTCAACCTCGGCTGCCCGGCCAACAAAGTCGTCAAGTGCAACGGCGGCTCCGGCCTGCTGCGCGATCTGCCGCTGCTCGGCCGGCTGTTCGCGCGCATTCGCGCCGCGGTCGCGATTCCTTTCACCGTCAAATGCCGCGCCGGCTGGGATGAGCGCAGCTTGATCCACGTCGAGCTGGCCCGCCTGGCCGAGGCGAGCGGCGTCAACGCCCTCTCGCTGCACGCCCGCACCCGCGCCCAAGGCTACTCGGGCGAGGCGCAGTGGCGCTGGATCGCGGAGGTCAAGCAGGCGGTGCGCATTCCCATCTTTGGCAATGGTGACGTGCGCCGTCCGGAAGAAGCCGCCGCGCTTGTCGCCCAAACCGGCTGCGACGGCGTCATGATCGGCCGCGCCGCCGCCGCCAATCCCTGGATCTTTCGCCAGATCGAGCAGTACCGCCGCTCCGGCAGTTACCAGACTCCGAGCGAGGCCGATCGCGCCACGCTCATCGAGAGTTACTTCCAGCGCCTCAGCGCCGAAGGCATGCCCGGCGCGCTCGGCAAGATGAAGCAGTTCGTGGCCTGGTTTACGCACGGTGTCGAGAACGGCGCCGCCCTGCGCAAACTTATCTACGAAAGCCGCTCCGAGCAGGAGGCGCTCGACCAGGTCGCCCGCTTCTTCGACCGCCTCCTCGCGCCCGCCTAGTCTCGCATCGCGCGCGGCGGCGGCATGCGTTCGGCGGCGCCGTGCGTATAGTACGTTGGGCGCGAATCGCGGCCCGCGCTACGGCCATGCCTCCTCCCGCGCTGCCTTCGTCCCCGCCCGCGCCGCCCGCGCGCGATGACCTGGCCCTGGCCCGCGCCGGAGATCAGGAGGCCTTCGCCCGCCTGGTGCGTGCGCATCAGGCCATGGTGTTTAGTCTGGCCTGGCGCATCGCCGGCGATGCCGCCGTAGCCGAGGAACTGGCGCAAGAGGTCTTCTGCCAGCTTTTTTTGCATATGGATCAGATCGCCTCCGACCGCCACCTCCTCTATTGGCTGCGCCAGGTGGCGACGCGCCGCGCCCTCGATCAGTGGCGCCGCGCCCGCCTGCGCCGGGCCTTGCCACTGACCGAAGCCGCTACCGCGCCAGCGCCGGGGTCGCCGGGGCCGCCGACCGATCCCTGGTTCGAGCAGCGCCTGCGCGCCGCCCTCGCCGGTCTCACCCCCGAGCAGCGCGCCGTCGTTGCGCTACGCTACCAGGAGGAGCTGGAGCCCTCCGAAATCGCCGCCTTGCTCCGCACGCCGCTGCTCACGGTCAAGAGCCGCTTGCAGCGCGCCCTGCGGCGGTTGCGCGGCGCGTTGTCCGCCCCGCCGGATCGGAGTTCCGACCATGCCTGAGCCGACCGAGGATCAACTCCGCGCTTGGTTTCGCCGTGCCGCCACGCCGCACGACCTCGCGCCGCTCGTGTTGGCACGCCTGGCGCGCCCGCCGGCGCGGCGCCGCCTTCGGTTCGAGCGCCCGGCGCGCCTGGCCTGGGCCGCCATTCTGGTGCTGGCCGCGCTGCTCGGCGGCGAATTCTGGCTCGGGCAATCGCGCGCGCGCCGCCGCGCCCGCGCCCGCCAAGACGCCGCCAGCCAGCTCGCCGCCGCCTTGGCCCTGGCCGGCCGCGATCTCCAGCTCGCCCGCCGCCAGTTGCATGGCCGCGGGGAGTAGCCGCATGCGCCGCCCGCCGCGGTGCGTATTAAGGACATGAACCGATTCCGCCTCTCGTCTTTCCCGGTGCCGGCTCTGGCCTGCGTCGTGCTGCTGGCGACCGCTTTGGTCGCCGCCGCGCAGGCGCCGGCTGCCGCGTCGCCGGCCAAGCTGCAATTCGATCTGCGCGGCTTGGCCGCCAAGGCCAGCCATGTGAGCGAAATCACGCTCGAGGGGCCGACGCTGCATCAGGGGGTGGCGTATTTGGCGCAGAGCGACCTCGACAGCGAGGATCGCGCCCTGCTCGCCAACCTCAAGGGCGTCTATGTGCGCGATTACCAGTTCGATCAGCCCGGGCAGTTCTCGCCCGGAGATCTCGCGCCGCTGCGCGAGCAGCTTCGCTCTTGGACGCGCATCGTCTTCACCCGCGACCGCGATCAGCACGAGAGCACGGAGATTTACACCCGCCAGGGCGCGAAGGGCGAAGTGGAGGGACTCGCCATTCTGGCGGTCAAGCCCAAGGAACTGAGCTTCGTGAACATCGTCGGCCCCATTTCCGTCGCCGAACTCAGCAAGCTGCACAGTCTCGGCATTCCCCTGCCGCCGTCCAAGCCGACGCCCAAACCCGCCGCCAAGCCCAGCCCCCAGCCGCCGACAAGCGGCCGGTAGTGCGCGCCGCCCGGTGCTATAGTCAAACCTCGCCGCGCCGAGCTGTCGCGCGCACCGCGCATGAAGATCGTCGATGCCAAGGTGATCGTCTGCTCGCCCGGCCGCAACTTCGTCACCCTGAAGCTCTCTACCGCCGAGGGCTTGACCGGCCTCGGCGATGCCACCCTCAACGGCCGGGAGTTGGCGGTGGCCAGCTACCTCGACGACCACGTCCTGCCGCTGCTTGTCGGCCGCGACGCGCGCCGCATCGAAGACACCTGGCAGTACCTCTATAAGGGCGCCTACTGGCGGCGCGGCCCGGTCACGATGTGCGCCATCGCCGCCGTGGACATGGCGCTCTGGGATATCCGCGCCAAGAGCCTCAACGTGCCGCTTTACGAGCTGCTCGGCGGCGCCTCCCGCGACGCCGTGCTCGTCTATGGACACGCCGGCGGCCGCGACCTCGAGGCCGTGGTCGCCTCCGTGGCCGGATTTTTGCGCGAGGGCTACCACGCGGTCCGGGTGCAGGCGGCCATTCCCGGCCTCGACGCTACCTATGGCGTCGGCAAGGGTCCCGGCATCTACGAGCCCGCCACCCAAGACGCGCCGCAGGAGGCGCGCTGGTCGTCGGAAAAGTACTTGAACTTCGTTCCCACGCTCTTCGCCCGCTTGCGGCAGGAGTTCGGCCCCGACGTGCACCTGCTCCACGACGCCCACCATCGCTTGACCCCTATCGAAGCGGCGCGGCTCGGCAAGGAACTCGAGGCTTTTCACCTCTTTTGGCTGGAGGATCCGGTGCCCGCCGAGCTGCCCGAAGGCTTCCGCCTCATCCGCCAGCACACCACGACGCCCCTGGCCGTGGGCGAGGTCTTCAATAGCATCTACGACTGCCAGCAACTGCTGCGCGAGCAGCTGATCGACTACATTCGCGCTACCGTGGCGCACGCCGGCGGCATCTCGCATCTGCGCAAGATCGCGCATTTGGCCGAGCTCTTCCACGTGCGCACCGGCTGCCATGGCGCGACCGATCTCAGCCCCGTTTCGATGGCCGCCGCCCTGCACTTCGATCTCAGCGTGCACAACTTCGGCATTCAGGAGTACATGCCCCATGCCGCCGCCACCGACGAGGTGTTTCCGCACGCCTACTACTTCCGCGAGGGATTGATGCATCCCGGCGAAGCCCCCGGTTTGGGCGTCGAGATCGATGAAGCGCGCGCCGCCGCCTTTCCCTACCGGCGCGCCTATTTGCCCGTCAACCGCCTGCAAGACGGCACCGTGCACAGCTGGTGAAAGAACTCTGCGCGGGATAGACGTTGACAAGGCCGACAGCTCTGCTACACTGAATCGGTTCGTCGCCCCACCGGCGGCGGGCGCGCTTTTCGCGGTTGACACGAACGCACGGGCGCGATAGTCTAATCGAAGGCTCGACGCCAGCGGGATTTTTGTGGCGGTTCGGGCCGGGGCGAGAGAGACCACGATTTCCGCCCGGCTTCGTGCGGCAGTAACGCTCGCGGTAAGCCCCCTTTTTGTGGAGCCTGGCCAGTTGGAGCGCCCGTTGTTTGGCGCCGCGGCCCGGTGCCTGTGCCGTCCGGCGCGGGCGTGAAAAGTTTCGAGGACGGTCGCGGTGCAGCCGCGGCCGGTGATCCCCCCAGGGGGAGGTCTCGCCGCAAGCGGGACCGTCGCTGTTTGACAACTGGATTGAACACGCCAGAAAAGTAAGTCATTCCGGGTTTTAGACCAGGGCGACCATCTCACAAGTCAAAACGTGGGGCCGGCTTCGGCCGCGCCCCGCCGCGTTTTACTTTGAGAGTTTGATCCTGGCTCAGAATCAACGCTGGCGGCGTGCCTAACACATGCAAGTCGCGCGCGAAAGCCCCCGCAAGGGGGTGAGTAGAGCGGCGCACGGGTGAGTAACACGTGGGTAATCTACCCTCGAGTGGGGAATAACCTCGCGAAAGCGAGGCTAATACCGCATAACGCCCCGGGAGCTCCTGCTCCTGGGGTCAAAGCCGCAAGGCGCTCGGGGAGGAGCCCGCGGCCGATTAGCTAGTTGGCGGGGTCACGGCCCACCAAGGCGACGATCGGTATCCGGCCTGAGAGGGCGCACGGACACACTGGAACTGAAACACGGTCCAGACTCCTACGGGAGGCAGCAGTGGGGAATTTTGCGCAATGGGGGAAACCCTGACGCAGCAACGCCGCGTG
>JBOGKX010000097.1:0-1202 GCA_050746125.1 Terriglobales bacterium
CCGCGGCAGATGCGCCTCCTTGATGCGCCGCTCAATCGTGTTCCGTTCGCGCTCTTCGATCTCGGCCTGCAGCAGGACCTCCAGGTAGCCGGTATGGCTCTTCTTCTCGCGCACCGCCTGCTCAGCCACCCGGCTGAACTGTGCGGCGATGACCGGCATCCGCAGTGCCTTACACTGCGCTTTGATCGTCGCGGCTTCGAGTTCTACCCTAGGAGTGCTCATCGGGCGCCTCCCATGCTCAGCAGTTGATCGTATTCCGTCATCACCGGCAAGGGACGCGCGTAGCGTTCCAGTACGCCCACATCGACGGCCTCGCAACCGCGCCGCCGCAGTTCCTCCTGGCGCAGCAGATGTTCCACCGCCGCGGCATCAGAACAGCCCGCCTCCAGCGCCGCTTCCACCGCTTCCCGCAGCTTGCCGCGGCCGTATTGCTGCCCCAGTTTCAGCAGACCGACCATCCGCCGCGTGCCGATCTGCTTCCCCTGCCGCGCCATCAGCGCCTGCCAGATCCGGTCGAAACTGGCGGGCCACAGCCCTGCCTGCCGCTGCTGATCGAGAGCCGTCGATCCGGCCAGCGCCCCCGGCTTCCGCTCCAGCACATCCAGATAATGTTCCAGCTCCAGAATCTGCTGCTGCCGCCCGTAGCAACGCACGTGGCGAGCCACGCAGTTTCCCTCGTGCCATAATTCCACCCGGCTGGCGTAAGCTTTGGCGTGGACCTGGGTTCCCGCCGCCAACGGCGCCGAATACGAGTTGGTCCGCACCTTCACGCATCCCAGACCATTCACCGTGGGAAAGCTCGTCTGCGCCAGGTCCATGCCTTCGCTGGCCAGCCCCAACAAGTGCTCGCGTTCGATCAACTGCGCCGCCCCGATCGTCTGGCTGCGGCTGCTGATCGTGCGCTGCTCATCCTTACGGCACGCCGCTGCCAGTTGCCGGTTCAGCTCCGCTAGATCGACCGCCTGCGGTACGGGCACCCAGTGATTCCGCCGGAAGTAACCCGCCTCCGATTCGATCCCGCCTTTCTCATGCCCTTCCCCGGGCGTGCAGAACTCCGCCGTGAACCGCCAGTGCGAGCGGAACGCGATGAATTGGGCCGTCTCTTCCCGCCGCACGCCGCGCAGAATCTTCTTCACCGCTGAGGCCAGATTGTCATACCTCAGCCGCTGGAATACTCCGCCGAACCACGCGAAGGCCAACTC
>JBOGKX010000098.1:0-43865 GCA_050746125.1 Terriglobales bacterium
GCTCGGCGCCGAGCGCGCGACGTTGTTGCGCATGGTCGTCGGCGAGGGCCTGCGGCTCGCCGCCATCGGCGTCGCCCTCGGCTTGTTCGGCGCGGCGGCGCTGATGCGGCTGCTCGCCGGTTGGCTCTATGGCGTCCAGCCGCTCGATCCCGTCACCTTCGCCCTCGCCGCCATCGGCCTCCTGTTGATCGCGGCGGCCGCAAGTTGGCTCCCCGCCCGCCGCGCCGCCCGCGTGGACCCCATGGAGGCCCTCCGCTATGAATAAAAGCGGTGGAAATTGGGAGCGCGCATTATGAACTCGCGATGGCTTAGCCGGATCCTCCTACGTCAGCAACTGCGTTCCCAATTCGTAGCCCGTTCGGGGTTTCTGCTGGCTCCTAGCCCCTCTTCTCGACGCCCATGACCCTGCTCTCCGACGTCCGCTACGCCTTCCGCGCTCTCCGCAAATCCCCCGGCTTCGCCGCCGTCGCCATCGTCACCCTCGCCCTCGGCATCGGCGCCAATACCGCCGTCTTCAGCCTCATCGATAACCTTTTGCTGCACCCGCCGGGCATCAACCAGCCGGACCGGGTGGTCGCTTTGCGCGCCAAATACGACAAGCTCAATCTGAAAAACATTGACATCTCGGCCCCGGATTTCGCCGACTTCGCCGCCGCGCG
This sequence comes from Terriglobales bacterium, assembly GCA_050746125.1. Classification (GTDB taxonomy): domain Bacteria; phylum Acidobacteriota; class Terriglobia; order Terriglobales; family SCQP01; genus JAJPKR01. Next base: position 660 of record JBOGKX010000098.1, read on the forward strand.
CCGGATTTTTTCCGCCGCCGCGCTCGAGGACGACAACGACTTCGATTACCTCGTCGGCGACGTGCCGCGCCGCCTGGTCGGAGAAGAAGTCGGTTGGCGATGGTTCGACGTGTTTGGGGCGCGGCCGCTGCTGGGCCGCATCTTCACCTCGCAAGAGGACCAGCCGCACGCCAATCACGTGGTCGTCCTTTCCTATGGCGCATGGCAGCGGCTGTTCGGCGGCGATCCATCGGTAATCGGCCGCGGCATCGAGCTGAGCCGCGAACCATACCGCGTGATCGGCGTGATGCCGGCCGATTTCGTGCCCATGCCCACTCACCCCGCCGACCTTTGGGTACCGCTGGGCCTCCCCGCACAGGCGTTCGCGCCCGACAGTCGTTTTAACGAGAGATACTTCGCCTTGGCCCGCCTGGCGCCGGGCGTGAGCGAAGCGCAAGCCGCCGCCTACGCGCGCCTGGCCAGCGAGCGGTACCGCCAAGGTCGCGGCCCGATGAGCGCCTATGCCCGCGAAGCGGCCTGGGACATGTTCGTCCTGCCGCTGAGCTCGTATTTGTATGGCGACATGCACCAGCCGATGCTGATACTGCTGATCGCCGTCGGCCTGGTGCTGCTGATCGCCTGCGCCAATATCGCCGGCCTCTTGCTGGCCCGGGCCAGCGGCCGCGGCCACGAAATGGCGATTCGTGCCGCGTTGGGCGCCGGTCGCGGCGCGCTGCTGCGGCAAGGCTTGACGGAGAGCGCCGTGCTGGCCGCGCTCGGCACCCTGCTCGGCGCGTTCTTCGCCCAGCAAGGAATCGCCTGGCTATGGTTGATGGCGCCGAAGGGCGCGGCCCCGCCCACGGTGTTTCGCCTCGATGCCACCGTGTTGCTGTTCTTGATCGGCGCCGGCATCCTGGCCGCTCTGCTGGCGGGGGTGGCGCCGGCTTGGCAAATGGCCCGCCTCGATCCCCGCGATGGCTTGCAGGAAGGCGGACGCGGCTCGACCGGCGGCCGCACCCGGCAACGCCTGCGCTCGGCGTTGGTGATCGGCGAGATCGCGCTAGCTTTGGCGCTGCTGGTGGGTGCCGGCTTGTTGGCGCGCAGCTTGGCGCGCATCGGCCAACTCGATCCCGGTTTCGATCCGCGCGGCGTGACTACCGCCTCCATCGAGCTGCCGCCCGGCGGCTATGCCACCCCGCAACAACGCGCTCTGTTCTACCGCTCTCTGCTCGACCGCCTGCGCGCCCAGCCCGGCATTCACGCCGCCGCGCTGGCCGATCCCGTGCCCTTTAGCGGCTACGATCCCACCGCCTCGTTCGAAATCGCCGGCCGGCCCCTGCCCGCCGGCATGCCCGCGCCGCATGGCCGCGTGCGCCGCGTCTCCCCGGATTACTTCGCCGCCATGGGCATCCCGCTGCGCGCCGGCCGCTGGTTCACGCCGCAAGACACGCTCGCCAGCCAACCCGTCGCGGTAATCGACGAGGCCTTGGCTCGCCAGTACTGGCCCGGTCAAAATCCCCTCGGCCAGCGCCTCGTCAACGGACCTCCGGCTGTGATCGTCGGCGTGGTCGGCTTCGCCAAACAAACCGGCTTGGTCGGTGACACCGGCAAAGGGATCTATTACTACCCGGTGGCGCAGCGCCCGCGACTCGAGGCCATGCTGGTCGTAAAGAGCGCCCTGCTGCCGGCCGCCGCCGCCGGGGCCATGCAGCGGGCCGTGAGCGCGCTTGATCCCAAGTTGCCTGTCTACGACGTCCAGACCATGGATCAGCGCATCGCCGCCTCGCTCGGGCCGCGCCAGTTCGCCGCCCGCGCTCTGGCCGTCTTTGCGCTAATCGCGCTATTGATGGCCGCGCTCGGCCTCTACGGACTGATCAGCTATACCGTCGCCGGCCGCACCCGCGAGATCGGCCTGCGCATGGCCTTCGGCGCTCGGCGCGCCGACGTGCTGGCCATGATCTTGGGCGAATCGCTGCGCATGGTCGCGGCCGCGGTGGCGATCGGGCTGGCGGTCGCCTTCGTGGCGGCGCGCCTGCTCGCCAGCCAGCTCTACGGCATCGGCGCTTTCGATCCCCTGACCTTCGCCGCAGTCGCCGTCGCGCTGCTCGTCGTGGCCCTCCTCGCCAGCTACTGGCCCGCCCGCCGTGCCGCCCGCGTGGACCCCATGGAGGCGCTGCGCTATGAATGAAGCGTCCGCTGCCGGGTGGAATCGCGGCATCCGCGCAAGGCTCCCGGTCGCCGGGCGGCGCCAAGCCGCGTCGTGCCCCACACCCGATACCTAGCACCTGCCCCTATGCTTGCCGACTTCCGCTACGCCCTCCGCGCCCTTCGCAAGTCCCCCGGCTTCGCCGCCGTCGCCATCCTCACCCTCGCCCTCGGCATCGGCGCCAACGCCGCCATCTTCAGCGCCGTGGATGCGGTGTTGCTGCGCCCTCTGCCGTACCCCCACGCCGAACGGCTGGCCGGAGTTTGGGAAACGAATCTCGCCAGCGGTCACCGCATTCAAATCTCCGGTCCCGATTTCGGCGACTGGAGCCGCCAAACCCGCGGCGTCTTCAGCGCCATTGCCGCCTACGCCGCCGCGCCGCTCAGCATCTCCGGCGACGGCATTCAGCCCCAGCGCGTTACCGTCGGTGCCGTCGGCGCGGGTTTCTTCGCCGTCATGGGCGTAAGCCCCGAGTTGGGCCGCGGCTTCACCTCCGAAGAACATCTCCCCGGCCACAGCGGCGCCGCGATCCTGGGCGACGGCCTCTGGCGCCGTTCCTTTGGCGCCGATCCCGCCGTCCTTGGTCGCACCGTCGTCGTGGACGGCGTTCCTTCCACCGTGGTCGGCGTCATGCCGCCTTCCTTTCGCTTTCCCGATGATGGCGAGCTGTGGATGCCCGTCGAGCACTGGGACCCGATCGATTCCGGCAGCCGCACCGCCATGAACTATCGCGCCGTCGCCCGTCTCGCTCCCGGCGTATCGCTCGCGCAGGCGCAAGCGGCCATGACCACGCTCGCCGCCCGGCTGCGCCGCAAATACGGCACGCACACCGGCGCGCTCGTGCTCGGCCTGCGCGATCAGCTGGCGGGCGATTCCGGTCCGGCGCTTTGGGTTCTGCTCGCCGCCGTGGGCCTGCTGCTTCTCGTCGCCTGCGCCAATGTGGCCAATCTGTTGCTGGCTCGCGCCGGCGCGCGCCAGCGCGAGATCGCCGTGCGCGCCGCGCTCGGCGCTTCGCGCGGCCGCCTCGTACGGCAACTGCTCGCCGAGAGCCTTGTGCTCGCGCTGCTGGGCGGCGGCGCCGGGCTCGTGTTGGCCGCCTGGGGCGCCGTCGCCTTGCGCGCGGCGTCGGCCGCGGTATTGCCTAGCTATGCGCGGGTACGGCTCGATGGCGGCGTGTTGTTGTTTGCCCTCGGCTTGGCCGTCTTGACCGGCGTGATCTTCGGCTTGGCGCCCGCCTGGCAGGCCGCCCGCGGCGACGTGCAAGCCGTGTTGCAGCAGGGCGGCGGACGCGTCAGTGGCGGCCGCGGCCGCTTGCGCTCGGCGCTGATCGTCGCCGAGGTGGCGTTGAGCGTCGTCTTGCTGGTCGGCGCCGGGCTCATGTTGCGCAGCCTCGACTCGCTCTTGCGCGTCCCGCTCGGCTTTCAGCCGCAGCGCCTCTGGATCGCCGACGTGTCGCTGCCTTCCGACTCGCCGGCCTACTCCCAACCCGCCGCCGTGGCCCGCTTCTTCGACCAACTGGTCGCCCGCGTCCAGCGCGTGCCCGGCGTCGCCGCCGTTGCGGCCGCCAGCGCCCTGCCGCTCGAGGATGGACAGACGACCAATGGCGCTTTCGTGATCGCGGACCGCCCGGCCGTGGCGGAAAATCTCCTGCCCTATGCCGAGTACCGCGAAGTCACGCCCGGCTACTTTCGCGCCATGGGCATCCCGCTGCTTCGCGGCCGCGATATATCCTCTGCCGATGCCTTGTCCACGCCGTTTGTCGTGGTCGTCAACCAGACTGCCGCTCTCCGCTACTGGCCCGGCCAGAATCCCATCGGCCAGCGCATGAAGTTCCTCGGCTTCACGCCCCACGGCGCGCCGCCCTGGATGGAAATCGTCGGCGTGGTCGCCGACACGCGCATCTCGATGGCCTCGCCGCCTCGAGCCATGGCCTTCGTGCCCGTCGCCCAGCAGCCCTTCTGGATGCTCGGCGATGCCTACGTCGTGGTGCGCAGCGCCTTGGCCGGCGACGCCCTCGGCGCCGGCTTGCGCCCTATCGTCGCCGCCCTCGATCCGCAAGCGCCGGTGCGCGTCGGCCCCTTCGCCACCCGCCTGGATTCGGTCACCGCGCCGTCGCGCTTCCGCGCCACTCTGCTCGCCTTGTTCGCCTCGTTGGCGCTGATCCTGGCCGCGGTCGGCCTCTACGGCGTGCTCTCGTTCTTGGTCGGCGAACGCCGCAAGGAAGTCGCGATTCGCATGGCGCTCGGCGCCCGGCCGCGGCAAGTGCTGGGCGCGATCGTTGGCGAGGGCGTGCGCTGGGCCGCGCTCGGCCTGCTCGCCGGCGCCCTGGCCGCCTGGCTGTCCGCCCGCCTGCTCGCTCGCTTCTTGTTCGGCGTCGCTCCCGCCGATCCGCTGACCTTCGCTCTCGTCGCGCTGCTGTTGCTGGCCGTGGCCGCGCTCGCCTGCTGGCTGCCTGCCCGCCGCGCCGCCCGCGTCGACCCCGTCATCGCCTTGCGCTATGAGTGATCGGATCGAAATACTTCAGGCCCGGTACGCGCAGGAAATCGGCGTCGTGCGTCCAAATTTCGTCGGCGCCGTTCTCCAGCGCGATCATCGCGATTTGCAAATCGTAAATCCGCCGCCCACGGACGGCATGCCGCGACGCCACCGCCAAGAGCGCCACGCCGGTTTCGTCCGATGGCGCCCAGATCTGCAAGCCGCCCTGCCGCAGTTCCTGCCAATATCTCTGCACGCGTCTCGCGAAAGCAGGTTCCGCATGCGCCGGGCTCGTCGCCACGCTCCAGAACTCCGCAAGTACCGGAAAGGCGACGCCCCATCCCCGCGCATCTTCCCGCGCCTTGCCCACCGCCTTCGCCGCGGCCGGCGATTCCGGCGCCGCGCGGTTGTAGGCATAAATCAGAATGTTGGTGTCCAACGCAATCACTTCTGCCGTTCCAGCCAGGCGTGCATGGATTCGCGGCTGGAAAGATCCAGTTCAGAGTTCCAAGCGAGGCGTTGCGTGTGTCGCTCGAGCCGGCGCAAGAACTCGGCCGTGCTTATCTTCCGCTGGGCTCGGCCGCCGTTCAGCTCTTTGCGCAAAGCCACCTCGATCAGCCGCTTCAGGGACCAGCGCCGCTCCGCGGCGGCTTTCTTCGCTGCGACAAAAAGCTCGTCGGGAATCTCGACCGTCGTCTTCACTCTCCCATATTACCGTCTTTACGGGTCGCTGCTCGACCCGCTCCCTTCGCTCGAGCCGATGCCATGAACCTACTCTCCGACGTTCGCTACGCCCTCCGCGCCCTGCGCAAGTCCCCCGGCTTCGCCGCCGTCGCCCTCCTCACCCTCGCCGTCGGCATCGGCGCCTCGACCGCCATGTACAGCGTCGTGCGTGGCGTGTTGCTCGCGCCGCTGCCCTACCACCGGCCGGCGCAACTCTACGCCATTAACGAGGCCATGCCCGGCATGGAGGCGTTTCACATCCGCATGCCGCTGGTGAACCCGCTGCATTTCCGGCTTTGGCAACGGGACTGCCCCGATTTCGCGGACATGGCCGTCGCCCAGCAGTACGCGTCGCCGATCAACAGCAGTGGCCAGCCGCCGCAGGTCGCCGAGATCGGCGCCGTCTCCGCCAACTTTCTTTCCGTTCTCGGCGTGCGGCCGATCCTCGGGCGCAACTTCCTGGCTAGCGAAGACCGTCACGGCGCGAACCACTTCGCGATCTTGAGCGACGCCCTCTGGCGCCGCCGTTTCGCCGCTAACCCAGCCGTGTTGGGCCATGAGCTCTCGATCGACAACACTCCCTACACCGTGGTCGGCATCTTGCCGGCATCCTTTCGCTGGCCTTTCCCGAGCCCGCCAGTGGAAGTACTTGAGCCGCTCGGCATTGGCCCTGGGCACGACCGCTGGACGGGAGACTACAACTTCGAGTCCATCGCCCGCCTGCGGGCGGGCGCGCAGCCCCGGCAAGCCCTGGCGCAGCTCGACGCCGTCGAATCGCAAATCGCGGCGCGCTGGACGCCGGGAAAGCACTTATGGGTGGATCTCATCCCATTGCGCGACCTCCTCGTCGGCCCGACCCAGGCCGGCTTGCTCTTGCTTTTTGGCTCGGTGCTCGCCGTGCTCTTGATCGGCTGCGTCAACCTGGCCAACCTCGCCTTGGCGCGCATGCGAGCGCGGCGTTCCGCCGCCGCCGTGCAGGCCGCGCTCGGCGCCAGCCGCGTGCGTCTGCTGCGTACCTTGCTGACCGAAAGCCTGGTGCTCGCCGTGCTCGGCGGCGTCGCCGGGTTGTTGCTCGCCGACTGGGGCATCTCCGCGTTGCTCTGGCTCGCGCCCGCCGGCATGCCTCGCCTCGATAACGTCCGCCTCGACAACTGGGTGCTGTTCTTTGCCGCTCTCCTGACCCTCACGAGCGGCCTGGCCTTCGGCTTCTGGCCCGCTTGGCAAGCCAGCCGCGTCGACCCGCAAGCCGAGTTGCGCGCCGGCGGCCGTGGCGCCGGCGAGGACCGCGCCGGCCGGCGCCTCGGCCAAACGCTCGTTGGCCTCGAAGTCGGCCTCAGCGTCGCCCTGTTGATCGCCGCCGGCCTGCTTATCCATAGCTTCCTGCGCCTGGCCGCGCAGCCCAAAGGCTTCGACGGCTCCGATGTCGTCACCGTCGCCATCGACCTGCCGGGGGGGACCTATGACACCGCCGGCAAAATCTCGCGCTTCCAAGACGCCGCTCTCGCCAAAATTCGCGCCTTGCCCTCCGTGGCGGCGGCCAGCTTCACCACCGAGTTGCCGCTCGGCGGCGATTCGTGGTTCGACGGCATCCATTTGCCCGGCGACCATCGCCCCAGCTACGAGCAGCCGGAGGCGCAAATTCGCTTCGTGCGCGGCGGCTATTTCGCCGCGCTCCGTATCCCGATCCTCCGCGGCCGCGAATTCAGTCGCGCCGATCAGGATCCCGGCAACAAAAACGCCGTGGCGATCGTCTCGCGCCAGATGGCCAATCGGCTTTGGCCGGGCCAAGATGCCGTCGGCCAAACTTTCTACGACGGCGATACTCCGTTGCGCGTGATTGGAATTGCCGGCGACGTCCTTTCTAGTCCCGTCGAGCGCCCGCCCGTTGTCGCCTATGAGCCGTATTATTTGGCGGACTTTTCCAATGCCGCGCTGGTCGTCCGCGGCACGGCGTCGCCCGCGACGCTCGTCCCCGCCGTCCGCAAAGCCATCTGGAGCGTGGATGGCAGCGTGCCCGTGCCGCGTTTTGAAACCATGGCCTCGGTCGCCGCCGCCGCCGTGGGCGAGCGGGCCTTTCAGATGCGGCTGATGCTGGTCTTCGCCGTCGTCGCCCTGCTGTTGGCCGCCTTGGGCGTCTATGGCGTGATCTCCTATACCGTCTCGCGCCGCACCGGCGAGCTGGGCCTGCGCGCCGCCCTCGGCGCTCGCCCGCAAGAAATCGCCGCGCTCGTGTTGCGCCAGGGCTTGCGCCCCGTGGCTTGGGGCTTGGGCGCCGGCATCGCCGCCGCGTTGCTCGCCGGACGCGCCTTGGCGAGCCTCTTGTTTCAAGTTCGCGCCGACGACCCGTGGGCCTTCGGCCTGGCCACGCTGGCGCTGGCCACTGTCGCTGTCGCCGCCTGCTGGCTCCCCGCCCGCCGCGCCGCCCGCGTGGATCCCATGCAGGCCCTGCGCTGCGAGTGAGCACGTAGCCCCGCTGCCGGAGCCGCCGCCTACCCAAACGGCGGATGTGCGGCGTTGCCGCCCGTGCCAGCATGGCTTCCATCGGGCCAATTCGCCCGCGGAGGTTTCCGTGACCAATGCATTGATCGAACTCTCGGACGCGCTGGCTGCCGCCGTCGCGCGGGCCGGACGCATGGTGGTTTCCGTTCACGAAGGCGGCAGCAGCGGCGTGAGTGGAACGATTTGGCGCGATGACTTGGTCGTCACTGCCGACCACACGATCGTCGGCCAACAGGAAGTGACGCTCGGACTCGCCGATGGCAAATCGCTGCGCGCCACCGTCGTCGGCCGCGATTCCGGCACCGATATCGCGGTCTTGAAAACCACCGATCCTCTCGCCTCGGCCCTCGCGCCCGCCGACGCCGCCCAGTTGCGTATCGGCGAGTTCGTGCTCGCCGTTGGCCGCCGTCCCAACCAGGGCCTCGTCGTCAGCCACGGCATACTCAGCGCTCTCGGCGGCGCCTGGCGCACTTGGCGCGGCGCCCGCATGGATCACTCGTTCCGCCTCGACCTGCTGCCCTACACCGGCTTTTCCGGCGGCCCGCTCATCGACGCCCGCGGACGCGTGATCGGCGTCAACACCTCCGGCCCGCGCCGCTCCGTTTTGACGGTGCCCGCTTCCACCGTCAACCGCGTGCTCGACCAGTTGCTCGCCAAAGGCCGTGTCGCGCGCGGCTACCTCGGCGTCGCGCTCCAGCCGGTGGAACTCCCCGCGGCCACTCGCGCTAAGGGCATGAATGCGAGCACTCGCGCCATGTTGGTGGTTATGGTGGAACCGGGCAGCCCGGCGGAAGCGGCGGGCGTGGCCATCGGCGACATCGTCGTCGCCCTCGATGACAAACCGCTCGCGCAGGCCGCGGGCCTGCTGGAAGCCCTCGATCCCGAGCGCATCGGGCAAGCCATCCGCCTGCGATTGCTCCGCGGCGGCAAGCCGCTCGAGCTCTCGCTGACGGTCGCCGAGCGCGCGGAGTAGCCATGGCCGCCGCCGCGAATCGAGTTTCTCCGCCCGGCATCTCTTGGGAGAGTGAAGGAAGCGGCTTGATCGAGCGTATTCGGCGCATCACTGTCGAAGTCCTTGGTCCCGACGGCAGGCGCGGAGCGGGAGTGATCTGGACTGGCGACGGCGGCATCGTCACCAATGCGCACGTCGCCCGCGGGCACGCCATGGTGCGGTTCCCGGATGGGCGCGCCGCGCCCGCCGTGTTGCTGGCGCGCGCTCCCGATCGCGATCTCGCGGCGCTCCAGGTCGCTGCGACGCGGCTGCCCTGCGCGGAGCGGCGCGATCCGCGCACGCTCCGCCCCGGCGAAATCGTCTTTGCCGTCGGCTACCCCGCCGGAGTTCCCGCCGCCGCCAGCCTCGGAATCCTGCACTCCGTCGCCGCCGGCACCTGGATCGAGGCCGAGATTCGCCTCGCGCCCGGTAACTCCGGAGGCCCGCTGGCCGACGCCGCCGGGCGCGTCGTGGGCGTGAATGCGATGGTGGCCAACGGCATGGGCATCGCGGTCAGCGTCGCCGCCATCGAGCGCTTCTGGCGCGATGTAGCCGCCCGGCCACCCGGGGGCGCCTCGTGATCCGCGTCCTCGTCGTCGCCGCCTCCGCCGTGGTGCGCTCCGGGCTGGAAGAAATGCTGCGCGAGGACGGGCGCTTTCAGCCCGTCCGCCGCGCTCCCGCCTTTGACAACTTCGCCTCGCTCGCCTGGCCGAGCGCCGGATCGCTGAGCGGCGGAACGCCGGCGGATGCCATCCTCGCCGATGTCCCCGACCGCCGTGCCCTCGCGCCCTTCCTCGTGCCCACCCCCGAAACGGGCGGGCCCCCCGTGGTTCTCCTGGCCGATGATGTTGCGCGCCGCGATCTGCGGCGCGCCTGGGCCGCCGGCGTCCGCGCGCTGCTGCCCCGCGATGCCGCGCCGGCCGAGATCCTCGCCGCCCTCGAAGCCGCCGCCGCCGGCCTGGTCGTCCTCGACGCGGAACGGCTGCCGCTGCTGCTGCCTCCCGCCGGCGCCGCCGTTCTCGATCTCGATGCGCCGGTCCTCGACGCCCTCAGCGCCCGTGAAACCGAAGTCCTCGCCCTGTTGGCGCACGGCCTCTCCAACAAAACCATCGCCGCCCGCCTCCACATTTCCGAGCACACCGTCAAGTTCCACGTCAGCGCGATCCTCTCCAAACTCGGCGCCGCCCGCCGCGCCGAAGCCGTGGCCAAAGGCATCAAGGACGGCTTGCTCGTCCTCTGATCGCGGCAACTTGGACAGGCCCCGAGCGGAGCGGGCCTCCGTTGCCCGCCGTCGAAGCCGGGCCGCAGCCGCGACCGACGGGAGCGGCGTCAAGAATATGGGCGGCCCCACCGCTAAAATTTTGCTGTCTGGGCGCTTACCGCCCGCGCGCGGCCGCGTCTATCGGCGCTAGGATCAGGGGCGTGAACGACCTTCGCTATGCTTGGCGCGGCTGGCGGCGCAATCCCGGTTTCGCGGCCGTGGCAATTGCGGCGCTGGCGCTCGGCATCGGCGCCAACACCGCCATCTTCAGCATCATAGACGCCGTCCTCATCAAGCCGCTGCCTTACCGCCAGCCCGCCCAGTTGGTGCAGTTGTGGGAGACGGAAAGCGCGCCCGGGAACTATCCATTCGCCGGCCCCGACTTTCTCGACTGGAAAACTCAGAATCACACCTTCTCCGACATGGCGCTCTATAGATGGGCGCAGCGCAGCAGCCTGGGCGCCGGCAGCCATCCCGACCCCGTGGTTCGCATCTCGGCGGAAGCCAACTTTTTCTCGCTGTTGGGCGCTTCACCATTGCTCGGCCGCACCTTTCAGCCGGGCGAGGACGAGCCCGGACGAGATCGCGTCGCCATCCTGAGCTACGCGCTCTGGACTCGCCGCTTCGCCGCCGATCGCGGCGTCATCGGCCGCTCGGTCAAGATCAACGCCGAAACTTATACCGTGGTCGGCGTCATGCCGCGCGCCTTCAACTTGCCCGCCGGCGCCGAGCTCTGGACGCCGCTCGATATGGACGCCAAGGACCTGGGCCAGCGCGGCAGCCATTGGGCGCGCGCCATGGGCCGCATGAAACCGGGCGTCACGCTTCAGCAAGCCCAGGCGGAGATGACGCTCATCGCCGGCCGCCTGGAAAAACGCTTTCCCCAATCGAATTACAAAGTCGGCGCCAGCTTGGTCGGCCTCCACGATCAGCTCGTGGGCGATTCGCGTGCCTCGCTCTGGATGATGCTCTTGGCGGTCGCGCTGGTCCTGGTCATTGCCTGCGCCAACGTCGCCAATCTGCTCTTGGCGCGGGCGGGAGCGCGGCAGAAGGAGATCGCCGTGCGCTCCGCTCTGGGCGCGGGCCGCGGGCGGATCGTGCGCCAGTTGTTGACCGAGAGCATTTTGCTGGCTTTGGGCGGCGGCGCGCTCGGCATCGGCCTGGCCGCCCTGGCGCTGCGTTCGCTGCTGGCGCTCAAGCAAATGGCCTTGCCGCAGCCGACGCCGATCGCCATCAATGGCTCGGTGTTGTTTTTCACCCTGGCGGCGGCGGTGATCACCGGCCTGATCTTTGGCTTGGCGCCCGCCTGGCAGCTCTCGCGCGGCGATGCCAATGAAGAACTGAAGGGCGGCGCCGGCAGCACCCTCAGCCCCAATCGTCGCCGCCGCCGTCTCAGCGATGCCCTGGTGGTGGCCGAAATCGGCTTCACGCTCGCGCTCGTGATCGCCGCCGGCTTGCTCATCGAAAGCTTCCTGCGCTTGCGCGCCACCGACGTCGGTGTACGCCCGCAAGGCGTGCTCACCGCCTACATCGGCCTGCCCGACGCGCGCTACCACGATGACCGCGCCTCCGCTGCGTTCTTTACCCAATTGCTGGACCGATTGCGGCGTGAGCCGGGCATCGAAAGTGCGGCGCTCGTCAGCCAGCTACCCCTGAATGGCGGCAATAACGGCTATGTCACCATTGCCGGCCGCCCCTTCCGCCCCATGAGCGGACCGCTGGTCGAAGGTACGCAAGTCACGCCGGGATACTTCCACGTCATGGGCATTCCCCTCCTTCTGGGGCGCGACCTTACCGCGGCTGACATCGAACAAGCCACGGCGCTGAGCCGGATTTGGAAAAAAGGCTTTCCCTCGCCGGCCGCGCAAATGGCGGCGACGTACCCGGTGGTCATCAATCAGGCCATGGCCAAATACTTTTGGCCCGGCCAGAACCCGCTTGGCCAGCGCTACACCCAGGGCGAGCCGAAAGGGCCATGGGCGCAGGTCGTCGGCATCGTCGGCGACGTAAGGGAATGGAGCTTGACCCAGCCCGTGTTGCCCGAAGCTTACTCCCCCTATACCGGCGGCACTTGGATGGCGGTCGTGCTGCACTCGACGCTGCCGCCGCTCGCGTTCGCGCCTGGGCTGCGCGCCGACGTAGCTCGCCTGGATCCTGATCTCGCCGTCTTCCGGATTGAATCCATGCGCCAGTTGATCGCCGACGCCACCTCCAGCGCCCAGTTGCTTGGCCTGCTGCTCGGCATCTTCGCCTCGCTGGCGCTGCTCCTGGCGGCGGTCGGCATTTATGGCGTGATGTCTTACCTGGTCGCTCAGCGCACCCGCGAGATCGGCATCCGCATCTCGCTCGGCGCCACCCGCGGCAGCGTGCTGAGCCTCATCTTGCGCCATGGCGGGCGGCTGGCGCTGGTCGGCGTGGCGCTCGGCGTTGCCGCCGCTCTGGCCGGCGGTCGCTGGCTGGCCAGCCTGTTGCACGGCATTCGCGCGTCCGATCCGGCGATCATCGCCGGCGCCGCCGCCTTCCTCTTTGCGGTGGCGCTCGCGGCTTGTTACTGGCCGGCCTGCCGCGCGGCGCGCGTGGACCCTGTCACCGCGCTGCGCCAGGAGTGATCCTCGTAGAAAACTTGCTGCCGGATTGCAGCCGGCCCGCCTTTGGGGCCAAGGATTGAGGCCCCGCTCGCCCTCGGGCGTGAAACAATAGGGGCGATGCAAGTACGCGAGACCCGTGTGGCAGGGCTGACTTGCACGTTAGTGGCGCCGGAAAGTGGCGCCTTTTCCCTGCCGATCCTCTTTATTCATGGGTTGGGAGGCGGCCGCTGGGGGTGGGAAAACTTTCAGCGCCGCGCCGCCGCGCAAGGCTGGCGATCCTACGCCATCGAGTTGCCGCTGCACGATCTGCGGCGGGACTCCCCGCCCGACCCGCGCCTGGGTGATTACAGCGTCGAGAGCTTCGCGCTGGCTTGCGCCGCTGCCTTGGCCGAAATCGGCGATTGCTTCGTCGTCGGCCACAGCATGGGCGGGCTCATCGCGCAAAAGCTGGCCGAGAATTTCCTTCTCCCCGGCTATGTGTTCCTGTGCAGCGCGCCGCCCTGGCATATGATCCGGCGCGCTTACTGGCCGATGTGGAAGCACCTGCTCCGCCATCCGGTTCGCGAGATCTTCCGTTCCATCAATGGCGACACCATGGCCCTCGACGAAGCGCTCGAAAACGAGCTCGTCAACAACCGGTTGGCCGCCGAGCAGCGGCACGCCGTTTACGAGCGTGACGCGCCCGACTCCGGGCGCGCCTCGATGCAAATGGCCCTGGGGCTGGTCACGGTGGATGAACGACGCGTGCTCTCGCCCAGGCTGGTGGTAGGCGGTTTGGCCGACCGCCTCATTCCCCCCTGCGAGCAGCGCAAGCTGGCCGAACGCTACCAATGCCCGCTGCGGCTCTTCGACCGCGGTCACATGTTGATCATCGAGGACGGCTGGGAAGAAGTCGCCGATGCCCTCTTCGACTGGATGACCGCGATCGCCGATGACGGCCGCGCGAAATTCGACGGCGTGGCCTCGGCGCTGCCATCCGGCAATTGCATCGCCCCCGCCCCGGCGATGTCGCAACAACCCGGGTCGGACGCCACCGCCTCGAACTAACCCACCGGCTTCAGGCCGATGCCTCGCGTCAGCGCCGTCACTACGCCTTGTCCTTCTCGCACCGTGTAAAAGCGGTCGGCGGCCAGATCGCGCAGCGTGTCCACGATTCGGCTTGGCCACCGGATCACCACCCGCTCCGCCTTCTTGGCCGCGCCCAAACCGAAGTGAATTCGCAGGTCGTTCTGGGAAATGAAGCTGCCGCCGCTGCGCACTTCCGTATAGGTCTTGCGGCCGCCTTCGTAGAGCGTCACCTCCGCACCCAGCGCGGCCCGATTCGACTTGGTGCCCTCCAGCCGCAAGCTGATGAAGTGGCCGACCGCAGCGGTGTTGCGATAGATCGAGGGCGGCTCGTTCATGTTGCTGACCACCGCCTCCAAGTGGCCGTCGTTGAAGAGATCGCCGATGGCGATGCCGCGCGCCGAGCGTGGCTCCGAAAGTACCGCGCCGGCCCCGTCGGTGATATTGGCGAACTTGCCGTCGTGCAGGTTGTAATAGAGGACTTTGGGCTGGCGATAGCTGGTGCCCAAGCCCTTGCCGTCCACTTCCGGATAGACGTGGCCGTTGGCGATGAGAATGCCCGGCCAGCCGCTGTTGTCGTAATCCATGAACTCGACGCCCCAGCCCAGCCAGCGCGTGATGTTGCCCAGCCCGGCGGCGAAGGTCACGTCGTCGAAGGTGCCGTCGCCATGGTTCCGATACAACGTCGGCGTGTCGTCGGAAAAGTTCGTCTTGACGATATCCAAGTTGCCGTTGCGCAGGTAATCGGCCGCCGACACGCCCATGCCCGCTTGCTCCGCCCCGTCTTCGTTGTAGGCCACGCCGGCCAGCGTGGCCACGTCGCTGAAGGTGCCGTTGCGATTGTTGTGGAACAAGATGTTCGGCGTCGAGTCGTCGGTCAGATAGATGTCGTCCCAGCCGTCGTGCGTGAAATCGCCGGTGAGCGGCGTGAAGCCGTAATAACCGTGCGGCTGCGTGATGCCGGCCTTTTCCGACACGTCGGTGAAGGTGCCGTCCCCGTTGTTGTGATACAAAACGTTGACCGTGCCCGGCAGCCCGCGCGGCCCGCACATTACTGGGATGCCTTTCCATTGGCACCAAGGTCCTTGCCCCGGCTTGGGAACCTTGGCGTAGTCGAAATCGACATAGCGCGCGATGAAGATGTCGGCGCGGCCGTCGTGATCGTAGTCGGTGAAGGTGCAGCCGGTGCTCCACTCCTTGGTGGGCGTGAGTAGGCCCGCTTGCTTCGTCACGTCGGTGAAGGTGCCGTCCCCGTTGTTGCGGTAGAGGACGTTCTGGCCCCAATAGGTGACGAGCAAGTCGAGGTTGCCGTCGTTGTCGTAATCGCCCACGCAGGCTCCCTGCGCCCAGCCGGGATGCTTGTCGAGTCCCGCCGCGTGCGTCACGTCGGTGAAGGTGCCGTCGTGGTTGTTGCGATAGAGGTGGCCGACGGGCGCCTGGCCGGCGGGGAATCCCGCCACCGTCGAGCCGTTGGGCAGATAAATGTCTGGCCAACCGTCGTTGTTGTAATCGAAGATCGCCGCCCCGTTGCCGGTGGTCTCGATAATGTAGTCCTTGTGTTGGTCGCCGCCGTAGGTGTTGACGGCGGTGACGCCGGCTTGCGCCGCGATATCCACGAAATGGATGGCGGGGATTGGCACCGCTCGCGCCGCCTGCGGGGCGCCATGATCCGCGCCATGCTGCGCGCCGTGATTCGTATGTTGGGGCGCTTGTCCGCCGCTGGCGGCGAGTGCGCCGGCCATCAGCACGGCGGCACAGGATAACGGGCGAAAAGACACGATGCGAGGCACGGCGGCGAAGTGGCGGGAATGTCCGAGCATAGCATCTCGCCCTTCCCGTGGCCCAGACGCGCAGCCGCGCCATAATAACCAGTCGTCCCCACTATGAAGGCAATGCCGCCCCCTCGCGCCGCCGCCCATGGCGCCGATCTCTTGTGGCGGCCGTACACGCAAATGCGCACGGCGCCGCCGCCATTGCGCATTGCCCGCGGCCAAGGCGCCCTGCTCTATGACGAAGCGGGGCGGCGCTACATCGACGCCATTTCCTCCTGGTGGGTAACCCTGCACGGCCACGCCCATCCGCATATCGCCGCCGCCATTGCCCGCCAGGCCGGCGAACTCGAGCAGGTGATCTTCGCCGCCTGCACCCATCGCCCCGCCGAAGCGCTGGCCGAACGCCTCGCTCCGCTGCTGCCGGCCGGCCTGTCGCGCATCTTCTATTCCGACGACGGCTCGACCGCGGTTGAAGTGGCGCTCAAGATGGCCTTGCAGTACTGGGCCAATCGCGGTCAGCCGCGCCGCCGCCGCTTTGTCGCCCTGGAACACGCCTATCACGGCGACACCACTGCCGCCATGGCGGTGAGCGCCCCTTCCTACTTCACCGCGCCGTTCGCTCCGCTGCTTTTCCCGGTTGCGCGCGCTCACACCGCCTATTGCTACCGCTGCCCGATCGGACTGCGCCGCGAGAGCTGCCATATCGAATGTCTCGGCCGCCTGCGCGAGCTGCTGGCCGCCGCCGGCGACGAGACTGCGGCCGTGATCGTCGAGCCGCTGCTGCAAGGCGCCGGCGGCATGATCGTGCAGCCGGCGGAGTTTCTCGCCGGCGTGCGCCGCCTCTGCGACGAATTTGGCGTCTTGTTGATTGCCGACGAGGTGCTCACCGGCTTCGGCCGCACCGGCGCCATGTTCGCGTGCGAGCACGCCGGCGTCGCGCCCGACGTCATCTGTCTCTCCAAGGGCTTGACCGGCGGCTTTCTGCCGTTGGCCGTTACCGCCTGCCGCGAGGAAATCTACGCCGCGTTCCTGAGCGAAGACCGGCGCCGAACGTTTTTCCACGGCCATTCTTTCACCGCCAACCCACTCGGCTGCGCCGCCGCGCTGGCCAGCCTCGAAGTCTTCGCGCGCGAGCCGGTCTGGGATCGCATCGCCGTCATCGCCGCCTGCCATCGCCGCCATCTCGAACGCCTCCGCTCCCATCCTCTCGTCGGCGATGTCCGCCAAGCCGGAACCGTGGCCGCCATCGAGCTGCGCGAGCGCCAAGGCGAGCCCGGCTATCTGGCCGAGATCGGCCCGCGCCTGGCGCGTTTTTACCTCGAGCGCGGCGTCCTGCTGCGCCCCCTCGGCAACATCGTCTATGTGCTGCCGCCTTACTCGATCGAGCCGGCCGATCTGGAGCAAGTCTGGGGCGTGATCGAGGAGTCCTTGACCGAGGTGGCGGCGCCGTGAGCGTGGCAAAACGGCTGCGCTGTTCGTGGGCCACCACCGAATTGAGCATCCCCTACCACGATGAAGAATGGGGCGTGCCGGTTCACGACGATCGCCGCTTCTTCGAGTTCCTGATCCTCGAGGGCGCGCAGGCCGGCCTCAGTTGGGAAACCGTGCTCAAGAAGCGCCCCCGCTATCGCGCCGCTTTCGACGATTTCGATCCCGCCCGCGTGGCGCGCTACGACGAAAAGAAACTCGCCGCCCTGCTGGCCGATCCCGGACTGATTCGCAACCGCCTCAAAATGACCGCGGCCATCGCCAATGCTCGCGCCTTTCTCGCCGTCCAAGGCGAATTCGGCGCCTTCGACTCCTACATCTGGCGCTTCGTCGGCGGCGCCCCCTTGCAGCCGGCGCGGCGCCGCCCATCCGCCGTGCCCAGCCGCAGCCGCGAATCCGACGACCTCAGCCGCGACTTGCGGCGCCGCGGCTTCCGTTTCGTCGGCACGACCATCTGCTACGCCTTCATGCAAGCCACCGGCCTCGTCAACGACCACTGGACCGAATGTTTTCGCTGGCTGCCGCTATCTCCTGTCCGCCTGCCTTGGCGCGCGCTGGCCCCCAAAAAGCAAACGGCGGCTGGGCGCTAGCCCAACCGCCGCCGCTACTTTCTCGCGCCGATCAGAGTACGTTGACGTTCTCGGCCAGCAGGCCCTTGGGGCCCTGCTTGACCTCGAACTCCACCGCTTGGCCTTCCACCAGCGACCGGTAGCCGCTGCCTTGGATGGCGCTGTAATGCACGAACACATCCTCGCCGCTCATGCGGGTGATGAATCCGTAGCCTTTGGCATTGTTAAACCACTTTACTGTGCCTTGTTCCTTCACGAGAACGAAACCTCATGTCACTTGGAATTCGTTTGAAACCCGACTTGGCTTGCTGCAGGAGTATCCCAGCGTGCCCGGAAGGGCCGCGGCGGAAACGACCGGAGAAGCGGCGCGCGTTCAAACTCGCGCCGAGAATACCATGAAAAAGCCGTTTTGGAACACACGGTTCATTGTTTTTCCGGCACCGCTAAGGGCTGCGGCGGCTTGCCAGTGACAAAACTCGTCGCCAGGTCGTCCATGACCGCCTTCACCTGCCGCCCCGGCATATCGTCGTTGTTCACCATGATGGAAAACGCTAGATGCTCGCCGGCCACTGTAGTGGCATAGCCGCTCAGTGCGTACACATGCTCGACATACCCGGTTTTAGCCTGAATTCGCCCCTCGGCGAGGGTGTTTTTGAAGCGATGGTCGAGCGAGCCGTCCACGCCGGCAATCGGCAACAGCGAGTGCCAGGCCGCGGCGACGGGCTGCTGGTCCATGAAAGCGAGCAGCTTGACGATGGCGGCCGGCTGCACCAGGTTTTCCCGCGACAGCCCGGAACCGTCGCGCAAATAGTAATCGTGCGGGCCCAGCCCGACCTGGGTGAGAAATTGGCGGCGCACTTCCCGGCCGGCGGCCAACGAGCCCTGCCCCGCCTTCAGCTTGCCCAGCAAGCGCAGCATCATCTCGGCGTGCAGGTTTTGGCTGATCTTGTCGATAAGCTGTAAGTCTTCGACTAGCGGCACCGATGCGTGGTCGGCTAGCTGCACCGGCGCCGGCTCTGGGGCGTCGGCCTCGTGCTCGCCCCCCTTCGCCGGCGGGACGAGCACGGGCAGCGGCGGCGGCTGCGGCGGCAGAAGCGGCGCGTGCCGGGCCACGGCGCGCCCGTAAACGGCGATGCCGCGGCGCTCGAGCGCCTGCTTGAAGAGGCGCGCGGCGAACAGCGCCGGCCGCTGCACGCCGAGCGCCTCCCAATCGCCCTTGTCGCCCACCGGGATGGAGCCCTGCAAAACCAGGTGATTGGAATCGGGGTCGCGGTCGAGTTCGATCTGGCGCGCCGAACCGGGCGGCGCGGTCTCGACTTTGTTGGTGAGCGTATAGATGCCCGCCCACGGCGCCAGCTGCACGTCGGCGGGATCGCCGGCATGTAGCCCGGGCGTAATGTGCAGCAAGATCGAGTTGTCGTCAACGCACAGCGCCGAGACGGCGGCGCCGTACCCCCACAGCAGATCGTCCTGCGCCCAGCCCTCGGCATAGCGCTCGTGGGAAAAATACGAGTCGTCGCCCACGATGTCGCCGACCACCGTCTTCACCCCGCGCCGCTGAATTTGATCGGCCAGCTCCTCGATCGGCAGGTCCGGCTGCTGGATGAGCACCTTGGGATCGTCGCTGACCGGATAGCGGTAGGGTAGCGGCCGCCCGGAAAGATTGGGATCGCCGCGGCCCACCAGCACCAAATCGCCGTGTACCACTCCCGCCGCGTCCGGATCGGCGTCGCTGACCACCGCGGTGTGGAAGCGATAGTCGGGCCCGATCAGCTCCAGCGTGGCGGCGGTGGTGAAGAGCTTTGTATTCGAGGCCGGAGTCAGAAGGCTTTCGCCCTGGTGGTCGAACAGCACCTGATGCCGGTCGAGCGAATACACGTAAACGCCCCACAGCGCGCGCCGCTGGTCGGGTTGGTTGAGCAGCGCCTCGGCGCCGGCCACCCAAGCTGGGCGGGTGGGCCGATGGCGCCTGCGCGGCGCCGCCGCTGTCACCGGCAGCAACAGGGCCAAGGTCGCTGCGCCGGCGTATAGGGTGAAGCGCTTATTTCCAACGCAAGGAGCAAAGAGCATGCTGGGATTCTACCGAAAGCTGTTCTCGCCCATGTGGGCCATCGTCCCAGTCACTCTTGTGCTGGTTTTCGCCAGCGGCATGCTCTTGGCACGTCGCTTCCGCCGCTGCCAGCATCGCTTCGGCATGCCGGTGAGCGGCCATGTGCGCTGTATGAAGTGCTATCAGCGTTTTCGCATCGAAGCCAACATTAGCGGTGAGTGGCGCATCGCCCGGCACCCAGAAAAAGAAATAGCTGCTGGCCCGCGGTTCTAACGGCCGGCAACCCACTGAGCCAGCAAGACTTGATCGGCAGTGAGTCGAATCCGCCCCAGGTTATGGCGGATTTGACACACCGCTACATCTTGCGGTTGCGTCCATAGGGCCAGGTCCCTATCCTGATTAGGACGTCTGCGCTTCCCCCTCTCGAGGGAAGCGGCGTCCGTGCCGTACCCCCCTCGGCGCGAAGCCACCCCTACAATCGGAGGCCTGAGATCATGCGAAAGGCTTGCTGCATTTTGGCGTTGGGGATTATTTTTGCAGCCGCTCCGGGCGCTCGGTCCAGCACCGCTGGCATCGTTGCGCAGGCCCGCGCGAAGCAGGCGCCCTATCAGATTGGCTTGGCGTCTTGGTATGGGCCGCGATTTCAGGGGCGTGAGACGACCAGCGGGGAAATCTTCAATATGATGGCCCTCACTGCCGCCCACCGGCAGCTGCCGCTGGGGACTCGCGTCATGGTCACCAATCTATGCAACGACCGCTCCTTGGTCGTAAAAATCAATGACCGCGGGCCGCACGTTCCCGGACGCATCATCGACCTCAGCATGGGCGCCGCCAAGGCGCTGGGCTTCAAGGCGGCCGGCCTAACGCCGGTGCGCCTGGACGTGCTCTCCCGCCGCCACTCCGTCAATTAAGAACTGCCAAGAATCCGGGCGCTAAACTGGGGGCATGGTTTCCGCCCCCGCGCCCGCCGCCGGCAAAGACCGCCTGATTCTGGCCCTTGACGTACCCACGGCGTCGGAGGCACTGGCCTGGAGCCGCCGCCTCGCGGCAGAGGTCGGCATGGTCAAGGTGGGCCTGGAACTCTTTGTCGCCGCCGGCCCGAGTCTGGTGCGGCAACTTGCAGGCGAAGGCCGCGGCGTTTTTCTCGATCTCAAGCTGCACGACATCCCCAATACCGTGGCAGGCGCGGTGCGGTCCGCGACGGGACTGGGTGCCCGCATGCTCACCCTGCACGCGGCCGGCGGGCCCGCCATGCTAGCCGCCGCCGCGGCGGCGGCAGCCGCGACGGAGCAGCCTCCGCTGCTGCTCGGCGTTACCGTGCTGACCAGCCTGGACGACTCCGCCCTGGCGGCGCTGGGCATCGGCGGGCCGGTGCCCGAGCGCGTGGTGGCCTGGGCGCGCCTGTGCCGCGAGGCGGGGCTGGACGGCATTGTCTGCGCCGCTGCCGAAGCGGCCGCGGTGCGCGCCGCTTGCGGCCCCGGCTTCGTCATCGTCACCCCCGGCATTCGCGCCGCCGGCGCCGCCAAGGACGACCAGGCCCGCATCGCCACCGCCGCCGCGGCCCGCCGCGCCGGCGCCGATTTTCTCGTCGTGGGCCGGGCGATTACCGCCGCCGCGGATCCCGAAGCGCGGGCCCGGCAGTTGGCGGCCGAAGCGCAATGAGCCGCGCGCCGCGATGACTGCCGAGCCGCTATCGTTGATCGTCGGCACCGCCGGCCATATCGATCACGGCAAGAGCGCGCTGGTCGAGGCGCTCACCGGCACCCACCCCGATCGCCTCGCCGAGGAGCGGCGCCGCGGCATCACCATCGATCTCGGATTCGCGCACGCCGAGCTGACTACGCCCGCGGGTCGCCTGCTGCGCCTCGGTTTCATCGACGTGCCCGGGCACGAGCGCTTCGTCCGCAACATGCTAGCCGGGGCGGGCGGCATCGATCTGGTGCTGCTGGTGGTCGCCGCCGACGAGGGCGTCAAGCCGCAAACCCGCGAACATTTCGAAATCTGCCGCCTGCTCGGCATTCCGCGCGGCATCGTGGCCATCACCAAGGCGGACATGGCCGATGCCGAGATGATCGCTTTGGTCCGCGCCGAGGTGGCCGAACTGACGCGCGGATCGTTCCTCGCCGCCGCGCCCTTCCTGCCGGTCAGCGCCAAAACTGGCGCCGGCCTGGAGGCGCTCCGGCGTGAATTGGCCGCCGCCGGCGAAACCGCCGCCCGCCGCAACGCCGCCGCTCCGGCGCGCCTCCCAATCGACCGTGTCTTCACCATGCGCGGCTTCGGCACCGTCGTCACCGGCACGCTGCTCACCGGCCAGATCGCGGTCGAGAGCGAGCTGGAGCGCGTCGCCCCCGAAGGCGGCGGGCGGCGGCTGCGCGTGCGCGCCGTGCAGGTCCATGGACAGCCGGTGGCGCGCGCCGCGGCCGGCCAGCGCACCGCCATCAACTTGGCCGGCATCGAGCCCGCCGCCCTGGCCCGCGGCATGGTGCTCGCCGAGCCGGGCGTCTTCCGCGCCATCGACCGCCTGGATGTCGCCCTCGAGCTGTTGCCCTCGGCGCCGCCGCTCAAGCCACGCACGCCCGTGCACGTCCACGCCCTGAGCGCCGAAACCACCGCCAGCGTAACCCTGTTGGGCCGCTCCCGCCTGGCGCCCGGGGAAACCGCCTTTGCGCACTTGCGGCTGGCCGCTCCGCTGCCCCTCATCCCCGGCGATCGCTTCATCGTCCGCCAGTTCTCGCCCCTGGCCACCATCGGCGGTGGCCGCGTGTTGGATGCCGCGCCGCCCGAGCGCGGCCTCCGCTCCGCCGCCCGCGCCGCGATGCTCGAGCGGCTGGCCGCCGCCGGCGACCCCGAACGACTGGCGATCGTGATCGAGCGCGCCGGCCCGCTCGGCGTCTCCACCCGGGAATTAGCGCTGGCCGAGGGACGGCGCTCGGCCGAGGTGGCCGATGCGCTGGTTCGCTTGCAGGCCGCCGGCCGCCTGGTCTTGGCCGGCCAGCAGGCGCTGGCGCCGGCGGCGGCGCGCGATTGGGAGACCGCCATCCTCACCGCCCTCGCCGCCTTCAACCAGGCCGAGCCGCTGGCGCCCGGCATCGGCGCCGAGGCGCTGCGCGGTCGCATGCAGCCGCCACGCCTGCGCCGGCCCGAATTCGCGCCCCTGTTTCGCGCCCTCTTGCAGCGCCTGGTGGCCGCCGGCCGCGTCGAGGTGGCCGGCGAGCTACTGCGCCTGCCGGGACGCGGACCGCGGCTCGGCAGCGGCGAGCGGGAGGCGCGGGAACGCATCGAAACCGCCTTCCGCCAAGCCGGCCTGCGCGCCCCCGCCGTGGCCGAAGTGCTGGCCCAGAGCCGGGTCGAGGAGCATAGCGCCGCGCAGCTCCTGCAATTGCTCCTGCGCGACGGCAGCCTGGTCAAGGTCAGCGATGAGTTGATCCTGCACCGCGAGGCGCTGGCCGCGCTCCGGCAGCGGCTGGCCGAGCAAAAGGCCCGCGCCCCGCGCCTTAGCGTGCCGGAATTCAAGGCCCTGACCGGCATCACCCGCAAATACGCCATCCCCTTGCTCGAATACCTCGATCGCGCCCGCGTCACCCGCCGCGTCGGCGACCAGCGCGAGATTCTCTGAGCAAACGGGCCGCGGCACGGGTGCGCCCCGAGCCGCTAGCGCGGTGGCGGAAAAACAGGCAGCGGCTGCCCGTTGGTGAGCGCCCACAGTGCGAGCCCGATCTCGGCATCGAAGGCCAGCTTTTTGTCGCCGCCGCGCGCGATGCGCAGCAGCCGGTCGCGAGCCTCGGTGTTGCCGAGCAGCCCGACGGCCTGGTAGCTCGTGAACGTAGTGCCCGGCAACGGAGGTGGCGCGAGGACGATCGCCCTGATAGTTGCTAGCTGGGAGCGCGGCAGACGAAAGCCCGGGAGGAAGCAGGCGAGTTCGCCACCCGGCGCCCGCGCCTGCCCGCCGGCCGCCGCGTATGCCGCCATAAAGCCGGCGCGCGTCGGCGCCAGCCGGCCATGGGCGAGCGCGTACATGACGGCAAGAGCACGCGGAGCATCCACCGACTCCGCAGCGGCACTGCGCGCCAACGTCAGCGCGTTCTGGTAGGCCTCGGGATGCCTAGGCAGCCAGGTGCAAGCCCGGTCCCAGGGTGTCAGTTGCACGCCCCGACCCGCGTACCAATAATCGAGCGCGAATCCGGCCTGGACCCAGCCTGGGTCGCCGCGATCTCGTGCCAGCTTCTGGAGGTAGTCACCGGCGTCATCGTCTCCGAGCAGGCCCAGAGCGTCTATAGCCGCCGGGCGGGCGGGATCCTTCGGGTTCCGGGCGGCTCGCCAGACCAGGTCGCGCATCATCGCGCGCTGGCCGGCGCGTAGGCGGACATTGGGGTTGGTGAAGGTGGCGTTGGGAGAGCCGTCCGAAACCGCGCGCCCGAGGGAAAAGGCATATGCGGTGGCGAGGACCTCGAGGGCGTTGGCACGACCGAAGTCGCCCGTCCGAGGCGGCCGCGCCGCGGCCGTGAAGAGCGCCCCGTAGGCCGCCGGGTCGGCCGCCAGCTCGCGGCCGTTCGCTTCGGTCGGATCGTAATCGGCGGCCTCGACCAGCGCCTTGGCGCCCAGCGCCGGGTTGCAGCAGCGCTTCATGCGCAGGATCGCCCCCGTGATCGCATCGTTGTAGGCCTGCCAATCGTCGCTCTCGCCCAGGCCGCGGCCTCGTGCCTCGGGCAGGCCGCGCAGGTAGGCCGCGAGCAGCGCCCGCTGCACGGCCCCATCGCGTAAAAGGGCGGCATCGCGATCGAGCACGCGGGCAGCTTGCCAGCGCACCTGCCACCGAGCCGAGCCGAGCTCGCGCAAAACGGACGCACGGCTGGGAACCTGAGCCAGGCTCGTGGCGGCGAGCGCCGCCGCGAGTACGGCTGGCAGGATAGCTCGCTTGCTCACCATGGCCCGTAGAGCTTGCTCACTGGGCAAGCACTCCAGGCCGGTGGATCGTATACTCGCCAGTCGGCGTGAACGTGCGCGCTGCCGCTTTCCCCTTCCGGCTCGACGCAGGCGCCGGCGCTCTTGCCGGCGTCGTGATAATTCCCCCAAATGCTCGCGTTCGTCGCCATGTCGGCGGCGTCGCCCATCTGATGGCGGCTGTCGGCGTAATAGTGCAGGCCCTTCTGCG
This sequence comes from Terriglobales bacterium, assembly GCA_050746125.1. Classification (GTDB taxonomy): domain Bacteria; phylum Acidobacteriota; class Terriglobia; order Terriglobales; family SCQP01; genus JAJPKR01. The sequence continues at coordinate 25,478 of JBOGKX010000098.1, forward strand.
CGTCGACGTCTTTTTCTTTCTGCGGATCGCGGTACGCGCTGGTGAGTTGAACGGAGAGGCCGTTCCCGGACAGCTTGTCGTTCATGCTGTCGAGACCCGTTGTCAGATTGCCGCGAATGATCGCCCAGTCGGCGAAATAGCCCGAGTCCAGTTGTGCGAACGACCACCGCGAGTCCGGCGAGAAGTTGGTGAAATCCGTGCAGGTCGGCTGGTAGGGGACGTGGAGTTGGCCGTACTCGGCGATGATGCTGTCGCGGTCGTCGCCGCAGGGCACGGTAATGGTGTCGGAGACGTAATCGTAGGACTCGCCGAGGATCACTGGGTTGTCTGGAGTGTACTGCGGGCCAGCAAAGGGATCGTCGAATGAGTAGCCGGCGAACTCCTCGAGCGCGAAGTCGGACCACCACTCCCAGCCGTCGTAATCTACCCAGCAACCGCTGTCACCCGTGCCGCCGCAATAGGAGGAATACTCGTCGAGAGTAAGGAAGTGGTCGCCGGCGGCATTGTAAGTACCTGAGAGCTGCGGCGTGACGCCAAACGATGTCTCGGCGGTGCCGCAGGGGGGCCCAGATGCAAGAGAGGAACCGGCACTGCCTCCGTTCGGGTCGGTCAAGGACACCGATACCTGGGGATCGTAATAGCCGCACTCCCCGCCATTGGCATCGGTTTCCGAGTACACGGTCAGTTGATTCGACTGCGAATCGTAGTCGATCGAGGTGTAGCCATAGACCGCGGCGTCCTCGACCTCTTGGGCGAGCGCACGGGTCGCACACATCATGACGAGGGCGGCCACCACCGCCGACAAAACCAGGTTCGGCCCCTTCATTGAGCACCCCCTGGCGACGCTACGGGCTTCGGGTCTATCACCTTGAGGCCGTAGGGCACGCGCTTGCGAATCGTCGCTTCGATCTGTGACGCTGCCGCGTCGCCGAAGGTCGAGTGCAGCAGCTTGCGGTATTTCTCTACCAGCGTTTCTCGATCGGCTTTCAGTTGTTTCAGCGCTGCCGGACCGGGCGGCGGGTTCGTGAGGTCGGCGCGCAGCCTGCCCCCGGGGAAGTATTCGTCCCGCCAGGCCTTGATCGTAGAGGCGTAGCCGGAAATTGTCGCCTTATCCTCGGCGCTGTATTCCGTGGCTAGCGCCATAAAGGCCGGCAGTTGGGCCTGGGTCAGACCGAGCTGGTGCACGATGTGGCGCCGGAACGCCGAGCCGTCTTTACCCTGGGTTTCGAGGTTTTCGGCCTGGCGCTCGAGCGCCGCGGCCTCGTGAAACACGAGACGATCAAGGGCGGCCTGCGGGATGGGGTGGTCGGGCGGCGCCAGCGCAAGCGGGACCTCCTGGGCGCGGGCCGCAGCGATTGAGACGAATGTTAATGCAGTCAGGACGGCGAAACCGGCGAGCAACGTGCGGGGGGGGGGACAGCATCATGGGTTAACCTCCTTGGCGGACAAGCACATTGCACTACAACACGCACGAACTCGTCAATAGCTTGAGCTGGGCGACTGTGGGTTGCGATCAAGGCGATTGGCACCGGGCCCGGCCGGTTTCTGGCCGGCGCGCCGGTATAATTGAGCTTCCGTTATGGACATCGCGGACTGGCGCATCCAAATCGACGATATCGACCGGCAAGTGGTCGAGCTGCTGAACCGCCGCTGCCGCTGCGCCCTGGCCATCGGCCAGCTCAAGCGCCACGGCAGCCTGCCGGTCTACGAGCCGCAGCGCGAAGCGGCGATCATGCAAAACGTGGCCCGCCACAACGCCGGCCCGCTCAGCGATCGCGCCTTGCGCCTCATCTTCGAACGCATCATCGACGAGATGAGGGCGGTGCAGAAATACGAGATGCTGTCCGCCGAGAACCCGATGGCGCAAGACCACCGCGAAAAAGAGTAAAGCCCGTACATGATCGTTGCCATGCAGCCCGGCGCCAGCGAGGCGCAAATTCAACAAGTGATCGACCGCCTCATGGCGCTCGGCTTCGATGTGCACTGCACCACCGGCGTCGAGCGCACCGTGCTGGCTTGCGTGGGCGTGCCCGCGGACTTCGACGCCCGCGACGTCGAGATGCTGCCCGGCGTCGAGGACGCGCACCGCATCACCACCGCCTACAAGCTGGCTGGCCGCGCCTTTCGCCCCGAGGGCACGCGCGTCGAAGTCGGGCGCGGGCCCGACGGCGCCCCCGCCATGGTCGTGGGCGGCGGCGAGGTGGCGATCATCGCCGGGCCCTGCTCGGTCGAGTCGCGCGACCAGCTCTTCTCCGTGGCCGAGCAGGTGGCCGCCGCCGGCGCCCGCGGCCTGCGCGGAGGCGCCTTCAAGCCGCGCACCTCGCCCTATAGTTTTCAGGGCTTGGGCGAAGAGGGTCTAAAGCTGCTGCGCGAGGCCTGCGACCGCTTCTCGCTCGTCGCCGTCAGCGAGGTCATGGCCGAAAAGCAGATCCCCCTCATGCTGCGCTACGTGGACGTGCTGCAAGTCGGCGCCCGCAACATGCAGAACTACGACTTGCTGCGCGAGCTCGGCAAGGTGCGCAAGCCGGTGCTGCTCAAACGCGGCATCTCCGCCACCATCGAGGAACTGCTGCTCTCGGCCGAGTACATCATGGCTGGCGGCAACTACCAGGTGATGCTCTGCGAGCGCGGCATCCGCACCTTCGAAAACTACACCCGCAATACCCTCGACCTGTCCGCCATCCCCGTCGTGCAGAAGCTCTCCCATCTGCCCATCTTGGCCGACCCCTCCCACGGCACCGGCCGCCGCGATAAAGTCGCGCCCATGGCTCGCGCCGCCCTCGCCGCCGGCGCCGACGGCTTGCTGATGGAAGTCCACGGCGACCCCGACCACGCTCTCAGCGACGGCGCGCAGTCGCTCTATCCCGCGCAGTTTGCCGAGTTGATGGAGGAATTGCGCCTGATCGCCGCCGCCGTGCACCGCAGCCTCGCCCCCGCCCGCGCCGCCGCCTCCGCCGCCCGCTAGCCCGCCGCCGCGCCGGCTCAACGCGCCGGGATCGTGAACCGCTTGCCCTTCTCGCCTACTTGAAAGATCAGCAGCTTGGCCGGCTTCGTCGCGCTCAGATTGCGCATCATGCGGTGTACGTGCATGGCCGGCTCATAGAAATAGTCGCCCGCCCGATAGGTCCGCGGCCCATTCGGATCGACTTGGTTCTCGATCTCGCCTTCCAGGATGTAAGCGAAGACCGGCCCGGTATGCTCGTGCGGCCGTGAATTCGCTCCCGGAGCCATGGTCAGCGTGATCACGCTCGCCTCCGCGTTGGGAATCTCGCCAAGAGGCTCTTGCATCAGCGTTTGAATCGGCATCGCCCTTTGCGCCTCGCGCATCGGTTCCGGCCGCCAAGTGGCTTTCGCCGCGAGCCCTGCGGGCCCGCCCGCGAAAAAAGCGGCGACTGCGGCGGTGAGGCCGCCATTCATTTCCCGTCGAGTCATTCTTACCATGTCATTACCTCGAGTTCCCGCGTGCTTGGCTCGGAGCGTAGAGTTCGCTATGCGGATGAAACTCCGACCAAGCGAACCAAAATTCCGGCTCCAGGATCAGGCGCCGCAAATGCGTCCCCTTGAGGCGCCCGGCGAGGCAAACGCCGTAAGCGTTCCACGTCGAGCGCGTTTCTAAATCCTCGAGTCGGTCCGCCGCCGCGTCGGCGCTTTTGAATCGTAGTCGTTTCCCCGCCGCTCTTGCGATGTAGGCGGTGGTCGTATCCGAGGCCGGCTGATGCACGATCACCACCGGCTCCCCGCCTAAACGATCGTTGACCACCCGGGCCGCGTCGAGCGCGGCAACCGGATAAGCCTTCGCCTCGCCGCCGAGATCCAGCCCGATTACGGTTGCGCGTGGCGGCAGCCGCGCATCGTGCCCGAAGGCGCCGCGCGGCGCCGGCCCCGCCCGCCCCGTAATGCCTTGCCGCAGGATTGCGTTCAATCGCGCCAGCCGCGCGGCGTAACCGGGCAATGGCTTCAAAACCACCGTCTCGGGATGTTGCTTATGCCACTCGCCCCACGTGGTGAGCAAAAACGGGTAGAGCTTCAAGCGCGTGCCCTTGAGCGGCCCGGAAATGGCTTCGGCGCTCGATTGCTGCCAGCGGCTGCCCGTCTCCCGATCCCGAAAAACTTCGTTGCCGCCGATCACCCCTGCGGTGTCGAATTCGAGCGCCCGCCCCTTCGCCGCGGCCCTGAACACGAGGGCCGTGTTGCAATACGATCACCAGGTGACGGCGATCGGACCGTCGGGCATTCGGTCCTGCACGACGCCGTGCTGCGCCAGAATCGCCGCGGGATAAGCCTTGGCGATCTTGCCGGCGCTGACGCCGATCATCAGGTCGTCATCGTGGAGAAAGCCGGCCTGCGCCGCCGGCACGAACTGCGGGTGGTCGATCGTCGCGTAGGGCAGATTCGCTTTCCGTCCCGCTTGGGTCGCCGCCGCGCGCGCCGCCCCGAGCCCGACAATCGTCAACGCCGCCAACACCGCGCCCGCCGCCGCCTTCAATCCCCAATCCCTCCCGCTCTAATGTAGCGCGGACTCCTGGCCGCAACCCCTACGAGGGACCTGTGCAGCGTCGCCGCAAGCGGCTCCCGGCGTGCCTGCGTCAGCCGTTGCCACGACGACCGCAGTCGTACCATCAAAATAATATGCCGCAGTTGCGCCAGCCGCCGGGGTTGCGCACGCCTCTCTTTGCAGTGTCATCAGGCGTGTCGTGTATTAAACAACGAGTAGCCGGTGGAATCGGCTGTTGTGGCCGATCTTATTGAGTGCGGCCAAGACGTTATCCCCGAGGTCCTCGGATGTCGTCAGGAATTCGCGCCTCTTGTCACCGTTTTGGAAGAGCTCGATCAGTTCTCCCTCTGGAGCCCTCGTTGCATTAAGAAATTTCTCATACGAGTCCAAAACTCTGCCAACCACAGGCTTCCACTCGGGCCTCAATCCCCCGACCCATTCCAGACGCTTCGTTGGCGACAACTTAACCATTTTAAGCGCATCCTTGGGCCGTACTGTCCCGTTACTGGAATACTCCGCCAATAAAAACAGGATCCCCGAATAGCAGGTCAACAGGCGACTATGCTTCAGCTTGTAATTTTTAAGCGAGCGCCTCGCTTTTTTTCCGGCGGTTCAGTTTCGGTCCGCGCTTCATAGTTGACGCATAAGGTGCGCCAGAGGCGAAGAATGTCGTTGGCGAGGAAAGCCGGAGCGAAGTTCTCAGCGTGATCCGCAAAATCCCGCCAATACTTGGCTAGCACGGAGTCTATGGCCTTTTTATAGATTTCGTCCCCAAGTAAACACCGGCTCTCCAGGACGAGCAGAAGCCGCGCGGTAAACGTGTTCTGCGAATCGTCGGTAGATGTCCCAAGGCCGCCAACAAGCTCGTCTATCGTGTGAAACTGGAGGTATTCACCGTCGCCCGAAAACTCCGGGAATTGCAGCTTACGCACTGCCCGGATCAGCTCCGCTTTTAGGCAAATCTCGGCCTCGCCGCCGGATGCGCCAACGATGAAAAGATCCAGGTCGCTTGCTTTGCCCGCCTCCTCGCGTCCAAGCGAGCCTGTCAAGTAAACGCACGCCTTTCCGCTAATAATAGGCGCTGCGTCCGTTAACGAATTTACCAGAGACTCAATGCGTCGTCGGGAAAATTTCCGCCGTCTATCGATCTCTTTCATTGCTGCGCCCCCAGCGAAACACCCGAGCGAATATCCGCGCCTGTTCGATGGCGTCGTCCGCTGCGTTATGGGTGTGTCGGCTAGCCGGTGGCCGAAGCAGAGCCGGCAGCCTCGCCCGCCCCGCCCGCACAATAGGCACCTCGGCTTTTACAGCATAAGCTGTCTTGAGGTCAAAGCATTGAGAATGATTGAATGGAGAGCCGCCCGCGACGAACTTCATGAAGTACCAGTAAAGCCAGGACCAGTCGAAGCTAAGGGGATATGCGACCAGCACGGGCGCGCCCTCTGTTGAATTGTCGATGATCCAGCTCCGAGCATCCGCCATCGCTTTAGCCGGATCGGCGCCCTCCCGACAGAGTCTATTGCGGTCAAGCCCGTTTACCTTGAGCGCCTCGTGCTGGAACCGCTTCGAGATCGGCTTCAGCTCGCGATAGAACACGTCACGGTAATGACGAGGTTTCCTGAAACGACGCCCATTGAAGCATCCGGCAGGAACCAGAGCGAAGGACAGCATCGAAAACGGGCCCGGGATCGGCCCATCGGTCTCGACGTCCGCTGAAAAATAAACGTCGTTCGTCTCGCGCGGTGGGGTGGCAGCCCGCGAGCTTGAACCAGCATGGGCGAGTCCACTGGCGCTCGTGACAATTGCCGTTGTCGGCGTCGCCGAAGCCGCATTATACGAGGATTGCTCAGGGGCTCGAACCGTTCCAGCCCTGGGCCGTGAGTCATGACCGGACCGGGCTCGCTCTCCGTGCATGCCCCTAGTTTAGTGCCGCGCGACCGCCGTGCCGGAACCCCTACAGCAAATAAATGACGAAGAACAGGAAGATCCAGACGATATCGACGAAGTGCCAGTAGTACTCGGCCGCGGTCAGCGAGAAGTTGTACGTCTCGTTCAGCTCGCCCCGCTCCAGCCGCCAATACACCAGCGCCAAAAACAGCAGCCCCACGCAGACGTGCAGGCCGTGAAAGCCCGTCATCCAGTAGTACTGCGACCCGAACACGCCCTGGCTGTAGGTGAACTTGTCGAAGGTCTTCAAAAATCCCCAGTCGTAGCCCTGGATCGCCAGGAACACCACGCCTAAAACGATCGTCCCCACCAGCCAATTCTTCGCCGCCGCCCGCTTGCCGCTCAGGAAGGCGTGATGCGACCAGTGATAGGTAAAGCTCGACAGCACCAGCAGCAGCGTGCCGATCGCCGGCAGCGAAGTCTCCAGCCGCGGCGCTCCCAGCGGCGGCCAGGTCGTGGCGTGCCCGAAGCGGATATACAGGTTGTGGGCGAAAAACGACCCGAAGATGGCGCCTTCCGAGAGCAAGAAGTAAAGAAAGCCGCGCCGCAGTATCGCAAACGTGTAAATCGGGTCCTGGTGCCGCCGCTCCGCCGCGATCGTCGTGGCCCAACCCAGCGCCGGAATCATCACCAGCAAAATGCCCGCCAGGATCAGCAGCGGCACGGCGTTGAAGCCGGTGGCGACGAGGAAAAACGCCGTCGCGAAGACGCCGATGCCCAGCGCCAGCAGAATCGGCCAAGCGCTCGGTTGCGGCGCATGGGCGGAAGGATCGGCGTGGGCCGCCGCCGCGCCCGCCGCGTGGGCATGAGCATGGGCGGGGGGCGCCGTGGAATGGGAATCAGTGGCCATCGTTCGCTTGAGTTCCTCGGTCTAAAAATTCGATTTGTAGGCGGTGTGCGACCAAGGGAAATGCCACACCACCGGTCCGGGACGCACCCAGCCGCCGCGCACCATCCAGTACGACGACGCTAAAAAGCCGATGGCGATCACCGCCAAGATCAGGCCCAAGCGCCGGTTGCGCCGCCGCATGCGCGGCTCGTAGGGCGAAGCCGGCCAATAGCGCGCGCCCTGGCTGCTGGCGCCGCCATTGGCGGCTGGGGCCCCGTTCGCGGAAAGGAGTACGGGCTTCTTCATGGCTACTTCGGGAACAGCGTGTAATTCAGCGTCACCTCGGTGACGCTGCCCGGCAACCCGGGATTGAGTTCATAAATGACCGGCAAGGTCTTGGTCTGGTGCGGTGCTAGCTCTTGATCGGAAAAGCAGAAACACTGCATCAGCGCCAGCCTCTTGGCGGCCGACTCGGGATAGATCGCGTGAATGGCGCGGAACCGGATGACGCGATCGGTGGGGTTGAAGAACGTGAAGGCATTCTTCACCCGCTCCCCGACCTTCACCTGCTGGTACGCGTTCTTGGGCTCGAACTGGATCGGCAGCGCCGACGAGACGATGCCGGTGAACATCATCCCCACGCTGCGGCCCTCGGCGCTGACCGCCACCGCTTGGTGCACCGGCGCCACGCTGATGCCGTAATGCTCGCACCAGACGCGAAACAGGGGAATGTTGGCGAATGCAAAGGCGAACATCACCGGAACGATGGCCACCAGCAGCCACGGCAGGCGGCCATGATGTTTCCGATTGGGCGTGGGTTGGAATTCGGTACTGCTCACTGCGACACCCTCAACCTTCCTCGTACACGGGCACTTCGTCGAAGTTCCACGCCGGCGGCGGACTGGGCACCATCCACTCCAGCCCCTGCTGCACCTCGTTGATCCGCCACGGGTCGGGTTCCGGCGTCGGCTCGCCGTGCTTGATGGAATGCAGCACGTTGTAGGTGAAAATCAGCCCGCCCGCCAGCAGCAGCAGGAAGCCGAGCGAGATGAAGCGGTTCAGATCGGTGAACTCGGGCCGATAGAAGGCCACGCGCCGCGGCATTCCTTCGATGCCGAGAATGTGCATCGGCGTGAAGACCCACAGGAAGCCGATGAAAAACAGCCAAAAATGCCAGTTGCCCAGCTTCTCGCTCATGCGATGGCCGGTCATCTTCGGGAACCAGAAATAAGTCGCCGCCATCAGCCCCATCACCGAACCGCCGAAAAGCACGAAGTGCAGGTGGGCGACGATGAAATAGGTGTTGTGCACGGCGATGTCGAAGGGCACGATGGCCAGCACCACGCCGTTCAGGCCGCCGATGACGAACAGCCCGATGAAGCCCAGGCCGAATTTCATGGCCACGGAAAAGTCGATCGTGCCGCCCCACATCGAAGCCAGCCACGAATAAATCTTCACCCCCGTGGGCACGGCGATGATCAAGCTGGTGGTCGAGAAAAAGACTTGCGCCTCCGCCGAGATGCCGCTGGTGAACATGTGGTGCGCCCACACCATGAAGCCCAGCACGCCGATCGACGCCAGCGCATAGACCATGCCTTTGTAGCCGAAGACCGGCTTATGGGCGAAGGCGGGCAGCACGTGCGACATGATCCCGAAGGCGGGCAGGATCATGATGTACACCTCGGGGTGGCCGAAAAACCAGAACAGATGCTGGTACAACAGCGGGTCGCCGCCCAGCCCCGGCTGGAAGAAGCCGGTATGGAAGATGCGGTCGCTGAGCAGCATCACCAGTACGCCGGTGAGGATCGGCACCGCCAGCAGCAGCAGCCAGGCCGTGATCTCCGTCGACCAGACGAAGAGCGGCATCTGCATCCAGCCCATGCCCGGGGCGCGCATGTCGGCGATCGTCACCAGGAAATTCACCGCGCCCATGATCGAGCTGATGCCGAGCAGGATGATCGCCAAGCACCACAGGCTCTCGCCCGCTCCCGGCGAGAACTCCGCCCCCGACAGCGGCGGGTAGCTCCACCAGCCGGCTTGCGCCGCCCCGCCCACGGTGAAAAAGCTGGCGTACATCATCAGCGCCGGCGGAATCAGCATCCAGAAGCTGAACGCGTTGAGCTTGGGAAACGCCATGTCCCGCGCCCCGATCATCAGCGGCACCAAATAGTTGCCGAGGCCGATGAAGGCCGGCATCACCACCATGAAGATCATCACCGTGGCGTGCATGGTGAGCATCTGGTTGTAGAACTCGGGCTTGATGAAATTCCAGTTCGGATCGTAAAGGCGCAGCCGCACCACGCCGGCGAAAAGGCCGCCCGCCCAAGCGTTGATCAGCGAGAAGATCAGGTACATCAGCCCGATCTTCTTGTGATCGGTCGTGGTGAGCCAATCCATCAGGCCGCTGTAATGCTTGCTTTCAGGGGCCGGGGCGAGCACGACTTCAGCGGTGCTCATAAAGTCTCCTTCGCGCGGCGGCGCGGCCCCCCTGCCGGCGACAGGCGGGCCTTGGCCTTGGGCGCGGCCGGCTTCGCCGCCGGCGCGGCCGGCGGCGCGCTCGGCGCCGGATTCGCATTGGCCTTCAGCCAAGCGTCGAACTCCGCGGGCGGGACTACATCCACGTTAATCCACATCTCGCCGTGCAGCGGGCCGCAAAGCTGTGCGCATTGGCCTTCGTAATGGCCCGCCTTGGCGTTGAACCAGGCGTGCGTGATGCGCCCTGGCACGGCATCCATTTGTACGCCCAGCGAAGGAACGTAAAAGCCGTGAATCACGTCCACGCTGGTGATTTGCAGGTCCACGTTCCTCCCCGCTGGTACCACCAAATCCTTGTTGGCGAAGTCGATGCCGTAGTCGGGATAGCGGTACTCCCAAAAAAACCGATGCCCCACCACCATGACGTTCAGGTCGGGAGCGGGCGTCGAGTCGTAAAAATGCAGCGGCTTGTGCGAGAGATACCCGACGATCAAAACCGCCAACAGCGGCACCACCGTCCAGAAAATCTCCAGCCCCGGATTTTCGTGGAACGTAGCCGGTTTCCGCCCCGGCTTGCGCCGGAACTTGAAGATCACGTACACCAGCAGCACTTCCGCGATCGCGATCAGCGGGAACATGATCCAGAAGCCGACGTAAGAAGTGTGGCGCAGCATGTGCGCCCAGCTACTGGCGGGATCGCCGAAGGCGTTGGTCACCGGTGCGCTGCCCGGCGCCTGCGCCAGCGCCGGCGCCGCGGCCAGCAAGGCCAGGCCGATCAGACGGAACGCCCGAAATGCTGCTCTCACTGCTTTCCTCCTGCCAAATGTTGCACGTGCGCGAAGAGCGCCGCCATCTCCGGCTGCGTCAGGGTTCCGAAGCCCGGCATCATGCGGCCGGGGAGGCCGTGGGTGACGATCTTGGCGAAGGCGGCCTGATTGTTGTACCAGCCGCCGATCAGCGGCCGCGCGAACGGCTCGGCCCGCACTTCCACGTAGGGATGCGACGTCAGCATCTCCACCGTCGCCCCGCCCCGCCCGTCGAGGCGGTGGCAGCTGGCGCAGTCGCGCGCGTAAATCGCCGCTCCCGCCGCGTTGTCGGCTACCACCGGGGCCGGCGGATCCGGCGGCGCCGGCTGCGCCATGAGCTTCATCGCCATCTCGATGGGAATGCGCGGGCCCTGCGGCACCGGCTTCAGCGGCGGCAGCGGCGTTGGCCCGCTCGCGGCCGCGCTCGGCTGCGGCAGCGCCGCGAGCGCCGCCGCCGTGACCGGCGATGGGTTGGGAATCCAATGCTGCACGTAATGCACTGCCGCCATCCGCTGCTTGGCGGACAGCACTCCCTCGAAGCTCGGCATGGCCGTGCCCGGCGAGCCGTTGGTCACCGTATGGAACAGCGTCAAGATATCCGTGCCGTAGCGGAACTTCGGCTGATGGAAGTTGCGCGGCGGCGGATTCAGCCCCGCCGAGCGCGGCCCGTTGCCGAAGCCGTCGCTGCCGTGGCAGGGAACGCAATTCAATTCGAATACCTGCTTGCCTTCCGCCATCAACTCCGGCGTGCTCTTCACCAGTGCCCGCAGGTCCACCACTTCCGCCGGCTTGGCCTTGATGTCGGGCGTGCGGTTGAAGAGGAACCGGGCGACGAACTCCGCCTTCCCGTATTGCCCGCCGGCCACCGTGTAGATGATCCCCACCAGCACCAGCACCACGATGGTCAGTGAAACGACCTGCCGGATTTGCGTCTTCGTGGAGGGTTTCACGCCAAGTACCTCCCGGCCACCGAATTAACCAGCTTCGGATCGCCGATGGGCACCGTCGAGTGCCGCCGCAGCAGCCGCGACACCGTCAGCCCGAAGAGCGCGAAGAAAATCAGGAACACTCCCAGGTCGGTCCAGCCGGGCAGCACGAAGCCGGCATGACGCGCCGGCAGCACCAGCCAATAAATATCCAGCCACTCGGCAATCATCACCAGCCAGGCCATGGTCAGAATGACGTTTTCGTTCTTGCGCACCTTCTGGTTCAACAGGATGCAGAAGGGGAAAACCCATTTGGCGAAGAGCAGGAACAGGAAGATCCAACCCCACCCGCCCAGAATGCGGCGGTGGAAAAAGCTCGTCTCGTCGGGAAAGTTCGAATACCAGATCAGGAAATATTGCTCGAATCCGATGTACACCATGAAGATGCAGAAGGCGTGCAGCATGCGCGCCAGATCCACATAGTGCCGCTCGGTGACGATCTCCCCCAGCCAGCCGCGCCGCCGCATCATCACCGCCATGATGATCATCAGCGCCAACGCCGCCTCGAACAGCCCGGCGAACGTATAGACGCCGAACATGCTCGAGGTCCAATCCGGCTGCAGCGACATGATCCAATCCACCGACGCCAGCGTGAAAGTCACGGCGAAGACCACCATGAAGGCGGCGGCCATCCGCCCGTTCAGGCTCGAGAGCTTGCCGAAACCGGCGGCGACGCGCGCGTTGATTTGCCCGCCTTGGCGGTCTTGGCGCAGCGACCGCGAGACGAAAAACCACCCGAACAACGTCCACAGCGCCAAGTAAATAAAGGTCCGCGTCCCGAAAAACGCCAGGTTGAAATATTGCGCCTTGTTGGCGCGGTCGAAATGGTAGCCCGCGTGCGCCCAAGGATAGATGTGCCGCACGCCGGCCAGTAACGCCACCCCCAGCACCAGCGCCCAGGGCAAATAGCTGGCCACCGCTTCCGCCAGCCGCCGGAAAACCACCGACCAGGTGGCGCTGGTGCAGTACTCGAGCGCCACCAGGAACAGCCCGCCCAGCCCCAGCACTAGAAAGTAGAAATAGTTGACCAGAAAGCTGTCCCAGACGCGGCTGGTTTCGACTTTCAAGCCCACCAGAAACAGCGCTAGGCCGATCGCCAGCCCCGCCCAAAGCTGCTGGCGGAAGGCGCGCGAGATCGGCGCCGGGCCGGGATCGCTGACGGAAGTGATTTCAGGTTCATGCATGGGCGGCATTCATCTCGCGATGGCAAGCCTCGCTCATTGCGGCGGCGCCGGGTTCTTGGGAATGGCGTCCACGCCGGGAATGGCCCCCTTGGGTCCCATCGCCGGGGGATAGTCGCCGGAAAAGTCCGCCCCTTCTTGTTCCGCCAAAGCCAGGTCGGCGGCGGTGGGGTGGGCGGCGCGCTGCAGCACCCGCACGTAATGCACGATCGCCCAGCGCTGCGCCGGATCGAGCTCGGTGCGGTAGGAGGGCATCTGTCCCAAGCCGTTGGTGATGGTGTAGAAGATGCGCCCGTCCGACCAGATCATCACGTCCGGCCCGAATAGCGGCGGCGGCTGCGTCATGTGCGGCGTGATGTAGCCCAGCCCGTCGGCGCGCGGCCCATGGCAGACGATGCAATAGGTGTCGAAGTACTTCCGCCCCGCTTCCAGCACCGGCATCGTCATCGGCAGCGGGTTGTGCTGCTGGTCGATGGCCGGCTGGTCGTCGTCGAGCGGGTAGGGCACGAAGTTCGTCGCCACCGTGCCCGCCGGCGGCTCGCGCGTCTCCGCGCGGTCGCCGTCCAGCGGATCGACCGACTGCGGCTGCACCGGCGCGCCCTCGTACATCTCCGGCAAAAACGCCGTGCGGTATTGCAGTTGCGGGCGCGCCTTGGTGCCGGGGCCCTTCGGCCACGCCTGGCAGCCGGCCAGCAGCAGCGCCAGGCCGGCGGCGCCGAATATCGCCAAGGTGGGCTTAACGGTCAACGTCGTACACCTCCAGCGCGTGCGCCTGGCGCAGCAACGCCTGCGCCGCGGCTCCGCCCTCCGGCCCGTGCGGCACCAGCAAGGCGAAATGATCGTTGGTCAGCCGCGGATCGAGCGGCTTGAAGTTCGGCGCCGGGCGCAGCCGCCCCGCCGCCAGCACCGCCAGGAACGTGCAAATGCCGGCCAGCAAAATCCCGCACTCGAACGTCACCGGCATGAAGGCCGGCACCGAGTTGAAAGGCTTGCCGGCGATGTTGATCGGCCAGGCGATCGCCATCGTCCAGTACTCGAACGAATAGCCCAGCCCGGCGCCGAGGAAAAAGCAGGTCTTGGTGACGCGCGGCATCCAGCTCACCTTCAGTCCTAGCGCCTCCGCCAGCCCGTGCACTGGATACGGCGTGATGGCGTCGAGGTTGGCGTACCCGCGCCGCCGCGCCGTCTCGCCGGCGTGCAGCAGGCTCTCGGGATCGCGAAAGATGCCGACCGCGGTGGGTTGCGTCGCTTTAGGCATGGACATTCTCCATGGCCGGCGCCGGCGCGCTGGGCGGCTCGCCTACCTGCTTGCGCAGCGAATGTTTGATCTCCGCCACCGCCACCACCGGCACGAACCGGCAGAAGAGCAGGAAGAGCGTGAAGAACATGCCGAAGGAGCCCAGCAGTACGCCGTAATCGAAGCGCGTCGGCCGGAAATCGCCCCAGCTCGAGGGCAGGTACTGCCGCATCTGCGAGCTCACGATGATCACGTAGCGCTCGAACCACATGCCCAGGTTCACGAACAAGCTGATCGCGAACATCGCCGCCACGCTGCGCCGGATCTTGCGGAACCAGAACAGCGACGGGATCACGCAGTTGCAGCTCAGCATCACCCAGCCGCCGATGGCCATCGGCCCGGCGAAGGCCGGCCAAAAATGGCTCGAGAAGGGAATGCCGTAGAAGCGGTACTGCTCGTACGGATTGCCCGTGTACCAGGCCATGAACATCTCGGTCGCGTACGCGTAGGCCACCATCAGCGACGTGACCAAGATGATCTTGTTCATCAGCTCCATGTGATCGAGCGTGATGTAGTCCTCGAGCTTGAAGACCACCCGCACGATCACCGTGAGCGTGACCACCATGGCGAAGCCGGAAAAGATCGCGCCGGCCACGAAATACGGCGGGAAAATCGTCGAGTGCCAGCCCGGCGCCGTGGCCGTGGCGAAGTCCATCGACACGTTGCTGTGTACCGACAGCACCAGCGGCGTGGCGATCGCCGCCAGCATCGCGTAGCCCGCCTCGTAGTGGTGCCAGTCCCGCGCCGTCCCCTTCCAGCCCAGCGAAAAGATGCCGTAGATCTTCTTCGCCAGCGGCCGGTTCAAGATCGCGTCCCGCACCGTCGCCAGGTCGGGAATCATGCCCTGGTACCAGAACAGCAGCGAAATGGTGGCGTAGGTCGAAACCGCGAACACGTCCCAGATCAGCGGTGAGCGGAAGTTCACCCACAGGTGCCGCTGGTTGGGGTAAGGAAAGAGCCAGTAGGCCAGCAGCGTGCGGCCGACGTGCAGCAGCGGGAACATGCCCGCGCACATCACCGCGAAGATCGTCATCGCCTCCGCCGAGCGGTTGATCGCCGTGCGCCACCGCTGCCGGAACAGGAACAAGATCGCCGAGATCAGCGTGCCGGCATGGCCGATGCCGATCCAGAAGACGAAGTTGGTGATATAGGTGCCCCACATCGCCGGCCATTCGATGCCGATGATGCCCATCCCCACCAGCAGCTGATAGGTGACGATGCCGGCGCCGATCGCCAGCGCGCCCACCGCGCAGGCGAAGCACGCCCACCAGGCCTTCGTCGGCCGCTGGAAGATGGGCGCCAGGATGTCGCGGTTGACCTGCGTCAGCGTCAGGTCGGCGCGATAAAGCGGCGGTTCTTGCAGCGGGGCCGGCGCCGGGCGCGCCGGCGCGGCGGCGGTACGGGTGCTCATGCCTTATGCTCCTCCGCCGCGTTGCGCACCTTGACCAGGTAGGTGATCGTCGGCTGGTTGTTCAGGCCCGCCAAAACCTCGAAGCCGCGGGGCGCGCGGGCCCGCATCATCCGGCTCTTGGGATCGTTCATGTCGCCGAAGTAAATCGCCTCCGTCGGGCACGTCTGCTGGCAGGCGGTCTTGATGCCGCCGTCCGGAATCGGCACGCCCAGCTTCTGCGCTTTCACGTGCGCGTCGTTGATGCGCTGCAGGCAGAAGTTGCATTTCTCCATCACGCCGCGGCTGCGCATCGTCACGTCCGGGTTGAGCGCCAGCTCCAGCGGCGCGCCGCGCTGGTACTGAATGCCCGCGTAATCGAAGAAGTTGAAGCGCCGCACCTTGTACGGGCAGTTGTTCGAGCAAAAGCGCGTCCCCACGCAGCGGTTGTAGACCTGCACGTTGATGCCTTCGCTGTCGGTGATCGTCGCGATCACCGGGCAAACGCTCTCGCAACTGGCGTTGGCGCACTGCTGGCAGAGCATCGGTTCGTTGATCACGTCCGGGTTCTCGAATTCGCCCGTGTAGTAGCGGTCGATGCGAATCCAGTGCATCTCCCGCCCCGCTTGCACCTGCTCCCGCCCCACCACCGGCACGTTGTTCTCGGCGTGGCAGGCCACCATGCAGGCGTTGCAGCCGATGCAGGCGTTCAGGTCGATCGTCATCCCCCAGTGATGCCCCTTGTAGGGATGATCCGAGGCGCCGCCATTGTGCCAGAGGCTGTCGTCGGGCGGCGGCGGCACGTTGCCCGCGGTGGGGTCGGCGGCCAGCGCCGCGAAGCTCGTCGCCAGCGCCACCGCCCGCCCCTGCAAATAGTTGTTGCCCTGCGGCTCGGCCAGGTTATAGCCGGAGCCAACTTTCGTCAGCCGCACCCGCTGCCCGGCCCCGATCCAGCGCCCGCCTTCGACCGCCGCCAGCGGGTAGGCGTTCACGCCCACCCCGTTGCCGATCGCGCCCACCGTCGCGCGTCCCCAGCCCACGGCGATCGTGGCTACCTGCGGATGCACGCCCGGCTGCAGCTGAATCGGCGCCCGCAGCTTGGCGCCGCCGGCCACGATCTCGACCACGTCGCCGTGCGCCAGGCCCAGCTTCTGCGCCGTGCCCGGCGAGATCGAGATGAAATTGTCCCAGCACACTTTCGCGACTGGATCCGCCGTCTCCAGCAGGAAACCGTTGTTGTTGCACCAGCCGTCGCCCACCATGGGGCTGTCCGCCAGCGCCAGCACCATCTCCCCCTCGCTCGGCGCCGCCGGCGCTGCCTGCGCCGCGCGCGCTGCCGCCGCCAAGGCCGCCGGGCGGTAGGCGCGCGCCGCTCCCGGTTGCAAGCGATTCGGATCGGGATCGAATACCCCTTGCCGCAGCACGCCGGTCCAGAAGTCCTCCCACGTGCCGGCCAGTTGATAGCGCCCGCAGATCTGCTTCTTCCAGACCGCCTGCAAATAGTCGTGGAAGGTCATCGGCTGCATCTTCGGCCCCGCGGCCGGCACCGCCGCGGCGGCCGCCTTGCCCGCCGGCGCGGCCGCCTTCTGCGCCTGCGCCCCGGCCGGGGCGGCCGGGGCGGCCACGCCAGCCGGCACCGGCGCGGGCGCGGGCGCGGGCGGCGTCGGCACGACCATCTCGAATTGCTTCGAGCCGCCGGCGCGCGCGATCGCGATCAAAGAGTCTTCGAACGCGCGTCCATCGAAGAGCGGCAGAATCGTCGGCTGGATCACGCTGTAGAGGCCGCGTTGCGGCTCGGCGTCGCCCCAGCTCTCCATGCCGTGCAGCGAGGTCAGCACCAGATCCGAGAGCCGCCCCGTCTCGTCCAGCCGCTCCGCCATCGCGACGATGAACGGCACCTTCGCCGTCGCCCCCGCGAAGTCCGCCGCCGCCGGCAGCGTGTAAGCGGGGTTGGTGCCGTGGATCACCAGCGCGCCCACCTTGCCGGCCCGCATGTCCTCCACCAGTTCCAACATCGCCAGATTCGAGCCCTGCGCCTGCTGGCTCGGGCTGCGCGTCGCTTCCACCGTCGCGCCTTCATTGCCGAGCGCCGAATTCAGGAAGCTCGCCACCGCCTCCAGCTCCGCTGCCGCCGTCGTGGCCGCGGGCAGGCCGCCGGCGTAAATCAGGCCCTCGCCCCGGTGCGCCCACAGCTCCGCCGCCAGCGCCTGCAGCGTGCCCGCCGCTAGGTTCAGCCGCGGCTCGACCGTGGCCGGCGCGAAAGGCGCCAGCGCCGCCGCCACCGTGCCGTTGCCGGCGAAGTTCGACCGCTTGTCGATCACCACCAGCTGATGCGCCAGGCCCAGCGCCGCTTCGATCAGCTGCTCGGGACGCAGCAAGTAGCGCGTGTCGGCATTGAGCCCGGTCATCGTCATCGCCGGCTCGAATGCCACCACCCGCGACATGCGCTGGCCGCCGTAGCCGCTCTTGCGCGCCGCATCGCTGGCGGCGATGAAATCGCCCCCGCTCGCCGGCCGAAGTTTGCGCTGCCGCCCGAATCCGCGCGAGTGCTCCTGCCGCGACGGCCCGCTGCCTAGCGGATCGCCGCCGAACGTGACCAGCATCTCCACTCGCTCGAAGAAGTAGCGCGGCGTCGCCGCCTCTCCGTAACTGGCCGCCTGCCCCGCCATCACTGCGTCGGCGTTGAATGCGTCGTAGACCACGTGCCGCATCCCAAACGTCTGACAGAAGTCGGCGATCAGTTGCCTCCGCGCCGGCCCGTGCACCGTGCCGGTGAGCAGCACGCCCGTTCGCCCCGCCCGCCGTAGCGCGGCGGCAATCTCTTGGTCGGCCTCGTTCCAGTCGAGCGACGCCCCCGCCGCCCGCTCCACCGGTCCCGGCAGCGGCGCATTCGGCACGCCCGGCAGCGGGCCCAGTTGCACGTCGTAAAGCGAGTGGATCGAGTTTTTGGCGTTGTGGATCACCGGCCCGCCCCGCCCCCGCTGC
>JBOGKX010000099.1:0-1076 GCA_050746125.1 Terriglobales bacterium
CCATGGGTCAAAGGGCTCGAGTCGCCGCGGGCGGCGTCCCATGGCGAATCGCCGACGAGAGAGGAGGACGTCAATGAAGCGCCTGCCCTTCCCTTCTGTGACCCGCCGGAGTGTGCTGCGCCACGCCGGGATCGTCGGAGCGGCGGCATTCGCCGCGCCTGCCTGGGCGCAACGCGCCCCTGCCTCTCCCCTCCTTCTGACGCTCACGTTCCCGAGTGGGATGTCGCTGTCCTTTGACGAGGGGCAGGCGACCAGTCTTGGCACCTATGTCGGCCCCTTTGTGCAACAGCATTGCCTGCGCCAGCGCGCGCCGGCGAATGGCACCTATCTCGCCGGATTCACCGTGTTCTTCCGCCCGGATATGTCCAGATTGCGCCAGGAGATCGTCGTCGAATACGGCACCGAATATGCCTTTGCGGCCAATGCGGCGCCGGTCCCGGCGAGCGGCGTGACGCCAGCGCACATCACCGCTCCCTACACCGCGACGATCTCGGGCGGCGTTCTCGCCGCGCCGATCACGGTCAACGTGCCAAACCATTGGTGGGGAGCGCGCTGGCGCTGGCAGTCGGCGCCGCGCCCGATCGTGCGCAAGCTCGCCAACCTCGTCGCGATGAAGGCGGTGCTGCCGCTCAGCACCACGCCGGTGTGGAACACCAGCCCGCCGGCGACCGGCACTCCCTGGCGCGGCCCAATGGCGACCGGCGACCTCACCACGTCCCTCGCCACCACCGGCGATCGCGAGGAGTTGGGCTTCACCACCGAGATGCAGGCCTGCTATCTACTGACCGGCAACGCGGCGGCCGAAGAGACGATGTTCACCGACGCCGAGGCCTCGGGCACGCTCATCTACCATGTGCGCGATGCCAGAACGAGTGCGCCGTTCAACGTCGAGCGGTATCCTAACATAAGTCTGCTCTACAACGCCGGCCCCCCGGGCTTCGCCATCCCCATACCGGCACAGTCGTCCGCGAGCAATTATTTCTCCATGGTCGAGGGTGTGGCGCACATGCCGGCGCTCGGCTTTGTGCCGTGGCTATTGACCGATGATCCGTTCTTTCTCGAAGAGGCGCAATTTG
>JBOGKX010000100.1:0-12462 GCA_050746125.1 Terriglobales bacterium
CGCCCCGGCCTGATTGTCTTGGCGCACGGCTCGCCGCTCGCCTCCTGGCACGCCAGCGTCGAGCGGCTGTGCGCCGAGCTGGCCGTTGGCGGCCGTTATGCGCAGCCGGCTTACCTGCCGCCGGCCAAGCCCTCGCTGCTCGCGGCGGCGGCAGCCGCCGCCCAGGCCGGACTCGAGCGTGTCGTCGTGGTGCCGTACTTTCTCGCCGAAGGCCTGCACGTCACCCGCGACATTCCCGCCATGGTCGAGGAGGCGCGGGCACGCTTCCCGGCGCTGGAGTTTACGCTCGCCGCCTCGCTCGAGGGACATCCCGCCCTGCGCACGGCGGTGCTTGCGCGCGCCGAACAAAGCGGAGGCACCCTCGGCACCGGCTCTCGCCAAGTTGCCGCGACCGGAGCGCCGGGGAAAGCAAAGCGGGCGCGTGGCGGCGCGCCGCGGCGCGGCCGGGCTAGTCGAGGCGGGCCAGCACGGCGGCGGTGAACGCCTCGGTGCCGGCATCGCCGCCCATGTCGCGGGTGCGCGGGCCGGCGGCGAGCGCGGCGCGCACCGCCGCTTCCACCCCCGCGGCCGCCGCCTCCTGGCCGAGCGAATGCCGCAGCAGCAGCGCCGCCGAGAGGATGGCGCCGACCGGGTTCGCCCACCCCTTGCCGGCGATGTCGGGCGCCGAGCCGTGCACCGGCTCATAGAGATCCACCGCGCCGCCCAGCGAGGCGGAGGGCAGCATGCCCAGCGAGCCGGCCAGCGCCCCCGCTTCGTCGCTCAAAATGTCGCCGAACAAATTGCCGGTGGCGATCACGTCGAAGTCCCGCGGCCGCAGGATCAACTGCATCGCGCAGTTGTCCACGTACATATGCCGCAGTTCGACATCGGGATACTCGCTGCCCAGCCAGGTCATCACCCGCCTCCACAACTGGCTGGTCTCGAGCACGTTGGCTTTGTCCACGCTCGTCAGGCGGCGGCGCCGCCGCCGCGCCAGCTCGAAAGCCACGCGTCCCAGGCGCTCGACCTCGGCCGCCGTGTAGCGCATGGTGTTGAAGCCGGCTTCGGCCTCCAGCCCGCGCGGCTGGCCGAAATAAAGGCCACCGGTCAGCTCGCGCACCACCACGAAATCCGCGCCATCCACGATCTCCTCGCGCAGCGGCGAGACGCCGGCGCCGGGCAGCCGGTACATGGGGCGAAGATTGGCGAAGCAGCCGAGCGCTTGCCGCAGCGCCAGCAGGCCGGTCTCCGGCTTGCGCGGCGGCGGCTCGCCGTCGAACTCCGGCGCTCCCACCGCCCCCAGCAGCACCGCTCGCGCCGCCAGCGCCGCTTGCCGCGTGGCGGCCGGAAACGGCTCGCCCGCGGCGCGCAATGCCGCGCCGCCAATGGAATGGGAGTCGAAGCGGAGCGCCAGCCCGCGGCGGCGCGCCACCGCGTCCAGCACCGCGACCGCGGCCGCCGTCACTTCCGGGCCAATGCCGTCGCCGGGCAAAAGACAGATGCGGGCGGCGGCGGGCGCCGCGCCAGATTCCGCAGTCGGTTTGGGCATCTAGACTTGCGCCGGCGGGAAGGCGGCCTTACACGCCCCAGAGATTTTCCTCGTTCGGCTCGGAGTAATGGTACAGCACCGAGTCGTCGAGGATTTCCAACCGGTAGGCCGAATAGGCCGGCACCGCCGCCGCGTCGCTCGAGCGCAGCACCACCGTCTCGTCGCCCAGCCGCAAACGCACCCGCCCGCTGACCACCGCCGCGATGAACGATTCCGCGCTGTGGCGATCGAGCGTCTCGCCCGCGCGCAGGCGCTCGATGCCGCCGTGAAAGGTCTGTATCTTTTTACCGCCCGCCGTCATAACACCAACTTCCGTCTTCAATTCCGTTCCGAAGCCGCCGGCCGCGACTCGCTCGCCGCCGCGGCCACCGGGGCCGCGCCGCCAGCCAGGGCGCGCAAGTCCTCGTCGCCGACGACCTTCTTGCGGTCGGCCAGCGCCAGGAACTCGCGATAGATTTCGTCCAACTGCCGCCGCTCGAAGCTGTAACCGAGCATCGCCAGCCGTTTTTGCAAGGCATGGCGGCCGGAGTGCTTGCCCAGCACCAGTTGGCCCTCCGCCAGTCCCACGGATTGCGGAGTCATGATTTCGTAGGTCAGCGGCGATTTCAGCACGCCGTCCTGATGAATGCCGGCCTCGTGCGCGAAGGCGTTGGCGCCCACCACCGCCTTGTTCGGCTGCACGCCGACGCCGGTGATCTCGGTCAGCATGCGGCTGAGCGGCACCAGGGATTCGCTGCGAATGTGGGTGGCATAGGGAAGCGCGTCGCGCCGCACTTGCAGCGCCATGACGATCTCCTCGAGCGCGGCGTTGCCGGCCCGCTCGCCGATGCCATTGATGGTGCACTCGACCTGGCGCGCGCCCGCCGCCACCGCCGCCAGCGTATTCGCCGCCGCCAGCCCTAAGTCGTCATGGCAATGCACGCTTAAGACCGCGCGTTCGACGCCGCGCACCCGCTGCTTGAGTTCGACGATGAGCGCGGCGTATTCCGCCGGCACGCAGAAGCCGACCGTATCGGGCACGTTCAGCGTGCTGGCGCCCGCCTCGAGCGCGGCGTTCAACACCTCGACCAAATAATCCAATTCGGTGCGGGTGGCGTCTTCGGCGGAAAACTCCACGTCGTCGGTGTATTCCCGCGCCAGGCGAATGGCGCTGAAGGTTTCCGCCAGCACCTGCGCCCGCGACTTCTTCAGCTTGTATTGCAGGTGGATGTCGCTGGTGGCGATGAAGACGTGTATGCGCGAGCGGGCCGCCCCGCGCAAGGCGTCGCCAGCGCGGCGAATGTCTGCCTCGACCGCCCGCGCCAAGGCCGCCACGACCGACCGCCGGCAGACCCGCGAAACCGATTGCACGGCGGCGAAGTCGCCCTCCGAGCAAATCGGGAAGCCGGCCTCGATGATGTCCGCGCCGGCGGCTTCGAGTTGTTGCGCCAGGCGCACCTTCTCCACCGGCTGCATGCTGAAGCCGGGCGCTTGCTCACCGTCCCGCAGCGTGGTGTCGAAGATCGTAATGGCTTCCGCCATGGGCCGCCTCGTTCCTCCCAGGTTACCGTCCGGTCGGCAGGTTTGTCAATCGAGCCCCGCTGCTTGAGACACTACCGGGATTATGGGCGCAACCGGAGCAGGCCTCTAATCTCGGTCAGGAGCCTATTGTCGGCCTCCGGGCGCGAGAATGCCCCCTTCAGCCGGCCCGTAGGCGGCCGCCCGGCGCCCGAGCTAGCACGAAACAAGTGCTACACTTTTTTCGTGCCCAAGAACGTGACCATCAAGATTTCCGACGAAGCGGCGCTGTGGGCGCGGCGCAAAGCAGCGGAGGAGAACACTTCGGTTTCGCGCTTGGTCGGGCAGATGTTGGAAAGGCAGATGCGCCTGAACGACGAGTATTGGAAGGGCTATCGCCGCTGGAAGGCCTTGCGGCCGGCGGCGGGCGCCGACGCCAGCAAGCGGGGGACGCGCGAGCAAACCCATGAGCGGCGCGGCTGAGCGATTCTTCGTCGACACGAACCTGCTCTTGTATGCGCTCGACCAGACCGATCCGGCCAAGCGGCGACGGGCGACGGCGTGGCTCGATTGGTTGTGGACGGCGGGCGCCGGGCGGCTCAGTTGGCAGGTGCTGCACGAGTTTTATTGGAACGCGGTTCGGAAGATGGGAGTGCCGGCCGGCGATGCGCGCGCGGCGGTGCAAGCGTTCGCGCTGTGGCAGCCGCTGGAGGCCACACTAGGGCTCGTGCAGCGAGCATGGGCCTTCAGCGATCGGGCGGGACTGGCCTATTGGGATGCCCTGATCGTGGCGGCCGCGGAACGCAGCGGCGCGCGCTACTTGCTCTCGGAGGATTTGCAGGCGGGCCAGTCGTTCGGCTCCGTTACGGTACTCGATCCGTTTCGTTGCGATCCATCCGAGTATGGGGCGCACCCTGGGTCCAGGTGAGGTTGAGCGAGCAGCCTTCGGCTGACCC
This sequence comes from Terriglobales bacterium, assembly GCA_050746125.1. GTDB lineage: Bacteria > Acidobacteriota > Terriglobia > Terriglobales > SCQP01 > JAJPKR01. Next base: position 3,982 of record JBOGKX010000100.1, read on the forward strand.
GCTGGGAAGGGCTACCCTTACGGCTTGTCCGATCGCCGCGATTCGGCTATACTGCTGATTCGATGCACCACTCGGTCGCCAACCGATTTTGGTATTACCGGTCAGGCGGGAGGGGTGTGTCGTAGCTAGTTAACCTAGCTCACGATTTTCCCGGCCCGCTGAACGCAAGTTCAGCGGGCCGTTTTGCTTTTTAGGGACCAAAAGGGGAATTTATGCTGATTCGACTCCGCGCTGCCGCCGCTCCGCCGCGTCTCGAAAACCTTCGCCGCCAAATCGCGACCTTGGGATTGTCGCTGGCGCCGGTTGGCTATTTTCCCGGCACGGTCTATTCCGTCCAGCCCGCCGGCGAGCACGAGCCATCGTCGAGCGCCTGGCAAGAGGCGCGGCACATGGCCGAAGCCATGCCCGAAGTTCTCGGCTTCATTACCGGCCCCGCTGAGCTGGCCAGCCGCGAACTGCGTCCCGAGGGCACGCGGGTGCGGGTAGCGGGAACCGAAATCGGCGGCAGCGAATTCGTGGTGATCGCCGGCCCGTGTTCGGTAGAGAGCCGCGAGCAGACGCTCGCCACCGCCCAGGCCGCCGCCGCCGCCGGCGCCCGCTTGCTGCGCGGCGGCGCTTTCAAACCGCGCACCTCCACCTACGCCTTCCAGGGGCTGGGGCGCCGCGGCCTGGAGATCCTGGCCGAAGCCGGTCGCGCCGCCGGCCTGGGCGTGGTCACGGAAGTCATGTCTCCCGAGGACGTTCCGCTGGTCGCCGACTACGCCGACATGCTCCAGATCGGCGCCCGCAACATGCAAAACTTCCCGCTGCTGAAGCGCGCCGGGCAGCAGTCGAAGCCGATCATGCTCAAGCGCGGCCCGGGCGCCACCATCGCCGAATGGCTGGCGGCGGCGGAATACATCCTGGCCCGCGGCAACGATCAAGTCGTGCTGTGCGAGCGCGGCATCCGCACTTTCGAGACCTTCACTCGCAACACCCTCGATATCGCCGCCGTGGCGGCGGTGAACGAGCTTTCGCACCTGCCCGTGCTGGTGGACCCCAGCCACGCCACCGGGCGCCGCTCCCTAATCGCTTCCGCCTCGCGCGCCGCGCTGGCGGCGGGCGCCGACGGGCTTTGCATCGAGGTGCACATCCGTCCCGAGGAAAGCGTCTCGGACCGCGAGCAGACCATCTCGCCCGACGAGTTCGCCGCCCTCATGGCCAGCCTGCGTCCCTTGGCCAGCGCCGTGGGTCGCTCGCTTTCCAGACAACGCCCGCCGGCAACTCTGAATCCAACTTTAGTGGGAGCCCCAGGGGTCCCCGTGCGCTCGGCACGTCCCGCTGTTTGACAACTCGAAATCGAACACTATGGGCCGGTCGCGCCGCCGGCCCACCCGTTTGGGTGCACCCTGCGGGAGAGGAGACCGTTCGCAGCGCCACGCCGGTCCCGGCTAACTGCCAGATCGCACGAGGCTTCGGTGCAAAATCCGGACCCGCGCCTGGTCTCCCCCGCCGGCCGCTATTCGACGGCGTGGGGGGCGTAGTAGCCGTTTTTGGCGACCACCTGGAACTTCACCTGCTTGCCCTTTTGATCGACGACCTTTAGCGGCTGCCCGTTCGGCGCCACGACTTCGACCTTGAGCTTGCGAAAGGTGCCATCGAGCTTAGGGTTGCTGGAGCGGTAGGCGATGATGTATTGATTGCGCACGCGGTCGGCAATATCGCGAAAAACGTCGTTGAAGCCGCCTTCGAAACGCGGCTGATAGAACTGCCCGCCGGTCACCCTGGCGAAGTATTGCAGTTCATTGTCGGCTTGCAGGAAGGTCATCTCGCCGATGCTGCCCATGTAGCCGTGCGTTTGCAGGTATTCGCGCAGGGCCCAACCGATGCTCACCGGATAAATCGTGATGTCTTGCGCCGCCGCCACCTTCTTGCGGATCTGATCGAAGGTCATGTGGCTGAACGTATCGACGCCGTCGGTGATCAGCACGATGATCTTGTGGCCTTTGATCCCTTGCAGCCGGTCAATGGTGTCGCCCAGCGAGTCGAAGAGATTGGCCTCGCTGAAGCCGGGGAACTGCAAGGCTTGCAAGCCGGCGTATACGGCGCGCTTGTCGTGAGTGAAATCCACGACGATCGTCGGCTTGATGTCGTAGGTCACCAGCGCCACCCAATCCTGCGGCTGTAACTGCTGGGTGAAGTAGTAGCTCGCTTCCAGGATCTGGTAGGTGAAAGCCCACCACTGGTTGCGAAATTCCACCAGCATGACCACCGTCATCGGCGCGTCGGAGTTGTAGCTGACCTTGTCGATCTTTTGCGCCACGCCGTCCTCGAAGACGCGAAAGTTGCCGGCCTTGAGATGCGGGATGAAGTCTCCGTGCTTGGTCTCGACGATCACGGGCACATCCACTTCCGGCACGTTGACGGAAAAGTTGAACTCGGGAGATTTGGGCTTGGGCGGCGGAGGCGGCGGCGGTTGCGGCGCGGTGGGCTTTTTTTTGGGGATGATGATCGGCCCTTGCGTGCCGGTCGGCCCGCCGGCCGGCGGCGGAGCCTGCTGCTGCGTCTGTTGCTGCGCTTGCTGCCGCGCGGGCGCCGGCGGCGCGGCGAACGCCGTCGTCGCGAGCGCGCAGATCAAGCCGGCACAGGCCCAAGCGGCCACGAACGAACGGTTTCCCCGCATGGCGATACCCCCAAGGGCGGCGGAAGCGCCCCCCCTGGTATCAATGATGGCGCAGAGCCCCGGGAAGTTCCACTGAGGCGCTGTCGGGCGGACCGGCACTGTGCGCTGCCTCACAGCTGCTTGAGCGCCGCTTCCGCCTCGCGCCAGCGCTCGAAGCGCCGCTCTTCGGCCTGAAACTCGGGGGGATGCACGCAGCGGCGGCTGCCCTTCATCCGCACCGGATATTTCAAATGCAGCATCTCGTGATAGAGGATGTACTCGAGCACGAAGCGCTGCGCGCGCGGCCGGTCGAAGATGCGGCTGATCAGGATCGCGTTGTGCGCGGGATCGTAGTGTCCCAGGTTGCGCCGCGCCGCCTCCGGCGCCCAACTCAGCAGCGGCCGCGCCAGCAAGCCGTGAAAGAACCGCAGGTTGAGCTCGGCGAAGATCTCGTCCAGATCGTAGTGCTCGCCGCGCGCGACGGCCAGCCGCTTGCGTCCGCGGATTTGCCGGATCAAATGCGCCTTGGCGGCGATCTCCTGCCGCCCCACGAAGCGCCGATAGCGGGCGTTATAGGCGGCCGGGATAGGCTTGCGATAAAGCTTGCGCAGCAGAATTTGCGCCAGCGCCTCGATCACCGGCTCGGGCGCCGCCGCCAGCAGGTCGCTGATCCGCACGCGGATCTGGCCGTCTTGGCGGCGAATCGTGCTGTTGATCGAGGCGAAAGGATAAAACTCGATCGCGAATCGCGGATACGGCGTGCGCGGCTTTAGCTCGCGGAAGACGGCCAGAAATGTCGGCGTCAGATCGCGCATGCCCGGGCTAATGGTCGTGCTTTTTCCTTTTCTTGGCTTGCTCGGCTTCTTGCTTTTGCTTCGCCAGATCGGCGAGATTTTCGCGGGCGCCTTGCAGGCTGTCGCGGGTGTCGTCGAGATCGTCGCTGAGCTGGAAATGGTAGGTGGCCAAATCGGCGGCGGAGGAGGAGGATTGAATCTTCGTCAACTGCCCGATAAAGCCCTGCTCGGCGGCCATCATCGCTTGCAGCGGTTTTTCCAGCTTGGGCGGACCCGACATCTCGCCGGTGACATGTCCGGACATCCATTCGTCGATATTGTCGTCGAGCTCGGCGATGATGCCGTCGTACTCGCGCAAAAGGCGATACATTGCATCCTGGCGGTCGGGAGCGGCGCCGGCGCGAGTCTGCTGGAAACGGGTCAGCCGGTCGGCGGCGAAGTCAAGCAGCAGCTTCACGCGCTTGGCCGGGTTGTCCGCGGTGTCGCGCAGCTGATCGGCTTCGCTGGAAGTCAGCGGATCGCGCCCGACCTGCCCGGCGGCGCGCCCCGCGCGGACGGCGCGCGCGGTAAGCGGTGCCGGCGCCAGCGCCAAGCCCAGCAGGCAGGCCGCCGCCGTTGCCACTTTGGCCATCAAGCGTGCCATGCCAGTTTTCCTTTTCCGGCGCGCTTTTTGCTGGCGAAGAGCCAGGTCAGCAGCTGCTGCCGGCGGTCGGCGAAGCGCTGGCGCGCGGCCTCGATGCGCCGCTGGTCCTGAAAATTGGCTTCGTGGCCCAGATCGTCGAGTCCGAATACCACTTTGCGAAACGCGATCTCGACTTTCTTCATGCCCTTCTTGCCGCCCTGCGCCGCCTCGGCGCGCAACAGCGCCATGGCTTCGCCGCCGTGGGCCTCAAGGGCAGCCAAGCACTGCGCGCCGGCTTGCGATTGCCCCCCTTCGTAACTCTTTCGTGCCTTATCGTAGTCCATCAAAGCCAACTGCGACAGCAGTTCCGCCCGCTTGGGGCCTTGCGCCTTCGCCATCTTGGCCGCGAGCTGCGCATAGGTAGGCGGCTTGGCCGGCAGCAGCGGCGCCAGCAGCAGGATCGCCGCCGCCAAGCCGCTAGCCGCCCTTGTGCTGCAGCGTAATGAGCCGGTGCCGCGCCTTGAAAACATTGTCGGGGTCCCGATCCTGGTCGGCGGCCAGGAACTTTTGATAGAACTCGATCGCCTGCCGATTTTGATGCAACTCGTCCCAGCATACGGCGCGTAGAAAATAGGTCGCCGCATCGTCGCCCGCCAGTTGGCCATGGCGCTCGAGCGCCGCCAGGGCGCGCGGATAGTCGCGCAGTTTGTAATCCACGAAGCCAAGCGCGCCCCAGGCGGCGGCTAAATTAGGCTCTAGCCGCGCCGCCATCTCCAGCTCTGGCCGCGCCGCCGCGAATCGCCCGGCGCGCAGCAGCGCTTGCCCCAAATCGTGATGCCAAACGGCGGAATCGCGATGCGCGGCCACCAGCCGTCCAAATTCGGCGATCGCGCCGTTGAAATCGCCGGCGTCCAGATCCAAGGCGGCGAGATCGGCGTGCGCCTGTTCGTTGCCGGCGTCGAGCGCCAGCCCGGCCTGGAACTCCGCCCGCGCCGCCGCGTCTTTTTTCTCCGCCGCTAGCAGCCTCGCCAGTTGCAGGTGAGCGGTGGCGTCGTTGGGCCGCTGCCGCAGGTAATCCCGCAGCATCGCCTCCGCCGCCGCCGGGCGTTGGGTCCGCGAATAGAGATCGGCCAAGGCAGCCATGGCGTTGACGTCGCCGGGCGCCAACCGCAGCGCGCCCTTCAGTTGCGTCTCGGCTTGCGCATAGTCCTTTTGCCCCAGCGCGGCGATGCCCGCTTCCAGATACGGCGCCTCGTCGTGCGGCGCGAGGGGTTCGGCCTTGCGCCAAGCCGCAATGGCCGCGGGATAACCGCCGCTCTGCTGCTCGGCGCGACCCAGCTCCAGCCATGCTTTCGCGTCGCCGGCGCGCAGTCCCGTCGCCGCTTTCAAGGCCGCCAAGGCGGGCTCGAGCTGGCGCGCGCGCAGCAACAAAATACCCAGGTTGAGTTGCGCCGCGAAATTTTTGGGCTCGATGGCCAGGCCGCGCTTGTATTGCACGATGGCCGCCGCGTCCTGGTGAAGTCCGGAATCGGCAAACGCCAAGTCGAAATGCGCGGCGGCGTTGCCGGGATGGGCGGCAACGTAGGGGACCAACAGTTGCGCCGCCGCCGGGAAGTCGTTGTGGTCGAGCGCTCGTTCGGCCCGGGCCACGGCATCGCCGGTGGCACCGGGAGGCGGCACCGTCGGCTGCTGGGGGAAAATGAAGGACCCGAGTACCAAGGCGGCGGCAACAAGCATGGCCTTGCTGCTATTTTCGCGCTAATTGCCGCAACTTGGAGAGGCCCTATTTCTGGACGCCGCTCCCGCCGCCCCGTCCGGCCTCTGCTTGCCCTCCTCTCGCGCTTATCGCCCCGCCCACCTCGTAACTGCCGCCGGGAGCGAGGCCGGCCCACAGCGACTCCACTCGAGCGGGGCGAGAAGCAAGCAGCGCGAGGCGCCGGGAGCGAGGCCAACTGAGCGTACCCAGATGTACGTGAAGGAGGCCGAGCGACCGCCAAGCGAAGCGCAGCGGAGCGCCAAGCAAAGCGGCGATGCGACGCTTATCGCCCCGCCCACCTAAAGCAGCGGCTTGAGGTACTGGCCGGTATAGGAGTCGCGGCAACGCGCTATCGCTTCCGGCGGGCCGGCGGCCACCACCTGCCCGCCCCGGTCGCCGCCTTCCGGCCCGAGATCGATGACCCAGTCGGCGGCGGCAATGACGTCGAGATTGTGCTCGATGATCAGCACCGAGCCCCCCGCCGCCACCAACTGGCGCAGGGCTTCGATCAGAACTGCGATATCGGCGAAGTGCAATCCGGTGGTCGGCTCATCGAGCAGGAACAGGGTGCCCCGCGCCGATTGCGGCTGAGCTAAATGAGCGGCCAATTTGATGCGCTGCGCCTCGCCCCCCGAGAGTGTGGTCGCCGACTGGCCGAGCCGCAAATAGCCGAGGCCGATGTCTTCCAGTACCGCCAGCGGACGCACCACCTGCGCATGGCCGGCAAAGAACTGCTTCGCTTCCCGCACGGTGAGTTGCAGGACTTGGTGAATATTCAGGCCGCGGAGCGTCACGTCGAGCACCCCGCTCTTGAAGCGCGTGCCGCCGCACTCCTCGCAGGTCAGCTCCACGTCGGCCAAAAATTGCATCTCGACCGTCACCACGCCCTGCCCTTCACAGGCGTCACAGCGTCCGCCGGCGACATTGAAGGAGAAGTATCCCGGCCCATAGCCGCGGCGGCGCGCCTCGGCGGTGGCGGCGAAGAGGCGGCGAATGCCGTCGAAGGCGCCGATGTAGGTGGCCGGATTCGAGCGGGGCGTGCGGCCGATGGGCGATTGATCCACCAAAATCACCTCCCGCACCCGATCGGCGCCGGCGATGGCGCGGCAGCCGCTGAGCGCGGCGCGGGGATTTTGCAGCAGAGCGGCCAGCCCCCGATAGAGCACTTCGTGCACCAGCGTGCTCTTGCCCGATCCGGAAACGCCGGTCACGGCGGTGATCAGGCCGAGCGGCACCTCGACGTCGATCTCCTTCAAGTTGCGCGCGAAAGCGCCTTGCACCTCTAGCCGCGCGCCCGAGGGCGGGCGCCGGCGCGGCGCCGGCCGGCGCGCCTCGCCGGCGAGATAGCGGCCGGTCAGCGAGGCGGAATTGGCGGCGAGCTCGAAGGGGCTGCCCGCAGCCACGAGCCGGCCGCCGGCTTCGCCGGCGCCGGGACCGAGATCAAGCAAATAATCGGCGGCCCGCATCACCTGCGCGTCATGCTCGACCACCAGCACCGTGTTGCCCAGATCGCGCAGCCCATGCAAGATCGTCACCAGGCGATGGGTGTCGCGGCTGTGCAGCCCCACGGAAGGCTCGTCCAGCACATAGAGCGAGCCCACCAATTGCGCGCCCAGGCAGGAGGCCAGTTGAATCCGCTGCGACTCGCCGCCCGAGAGCGACGACGAGAGGCGGTCGAGCGTGAGGTAATCGAGCCCGACTTGCGTCAAAAAGCCGAGGCGGCGCTGGATCTCGGCCAAGATGGTGGCGGCGATGGCGCCTTCCTCCTGGCTCAGCCGCACGCCGGCGAAAAACTCCGCCGCTTCCGCAGTGGTTAGCGCGCCAACCTCGGCAATGTTCAGCCAGCCCGCGCCCGGCTGGTCGGCGGCGTTGGGGCCGCGCAACTTCACCCATAGCGCCTCCGGCCGCAGGCGCGCGCCGCGGCACTCCGGACACAGCACGTAACCGCGATAGCGGCTGAGGAAGATGCGCACGTGCATCTTGTACTTCTTGCGCTCGAGGTAGGCGAAAAAGCCGCGCAAGCCGGCGAATTCGCCCTTACCCTCGATCACCAGCCGCCGCTGGCGCTCGCTCAAGTCCTGCCAGGGAATGTCGAGCGGCAGCTCGAGCTCGCTCGCATGCGCCTTAAGCTCCGCCGCCCAGGCGCGGTAGCGGGGCTTGGTCCAGGGCTCGATAGCGCCTTGCGCCAGGGTGCGGCTGGTGTCGGGCACGATTCGGCTCATGTCGAACTCGATGGCGTTGCCGAAGCCTTGGCAGCGGGAGCAGGCGCCATAAGGATTGTTGAAAGAGAACAAGCGCGGCTCGGGCGCCGCGAAGCGCCGCCCGCAGCGGCACTCGAATCCTTCGCTGAAGCGCCTCCGCTTCGGCGCGCCGCCGCCATCGCCGGGCAAGATCTCCAGCACCGCCTCGCCACTTTCCCGGTAGGCGGTTTCGAGTGCATCCACCAGGCGGCCGCGCCCCTCGCGCTCGATCACCAGCCGGTCGGCGACGGCGAAGACCGGCTGGCTGAAGTCCAGCTCCAGCAGCGACTCCGGCGTAGCGAACTCGACCATGGTGCCAGCCTGATACAGCCGGGCAAAGCCCCGCTGCCGCAGGTCGAAGAGGCGCTGCCTGAGCCGTTCCTGGGGCGCGGCCACCGCTTTTTTGCCCGCCGCCGCGCGGCGCCGGC